>SFEK01000013.1 GCA_004557285.1 Bacteroidales bacterium
AGATAGGCAATAGGAGCGGCAATGAAGATGGAAGAAAGTGTACCGAATACCACACCGAGAATCATTGCGAACGAGAAGCTGCGGATGCTGTCTCCACCGAGGAAGAAGATACACAGCAATACGAGCAATGTAGAGAATGAGGTGTTGAGGGTACGGGCCAAAGTTTCGTTGAGCGACTTGTTGAACATTGTCTGCAAGTCGGCCTTGCGATACAATCCCATGTTCTCACGGATACGGTCGAATACCACCACTTTATCGTTGATAGAATAACCAATTACCGTCAGGATAGCACCGATGAACGTCTGGTCGATTTCCAACGAGAAGGGAACCAAGCCCCAGAGTGCAGAATAGAAGCCCATCACCACGAAGGTGTCCAATGCCAGAGCCACTACAGAACCTACAGAGAATGCCACGTTGTGGAAACGGATGAGGATGTAGATGAAGATGGCGATGAGGGCGAATATCACACTGATGATGGCTCCGTAGGTGATGTCCTTGGCCACCGAAGGTCCTACCTTGGTACTGCTGATGATGGAACCGCCAGCTCGCACATCAGGATTCTTGAACATCTCGACACTCTTCTGTGTCACCAGTCCGGCAGCTGACAAACCGCGGTAGAGGATGTCTTCCACCTCGCCGTCAACAGAAGGATTGTTGGAGTCGATCTTATAGTTGGTCGATACACGGATGGTCTTGTGGTCGGTACCCAAAGCCAAGGAGCTCACGGTGCTGTTGTCGAAATAAGGACGCAAAGCGTTGGTTACATCCTCAGGCTCTACGGCCTTCTCCAGTTTGATGACATAGTTGCGACCACCGGTGAAGTCGATGCTCTTGCTCAATCCACGGAGTGCGAAACTGATACCAAACACCACAACTGCAATGCCGGCAATGGCGAATGTCTTGCGATACATCGACATGAAACCGAAGTTGGCACCCTGCATAAACTTGCGTGAGATGCTGGTGGTGAAGTTCTGCTTTTGCCATCTGTCTTTCTTCATCTGATACTCGTAAACCAGACGGGTGAGATATACAGCGGTGAAGAATGAGCAGCAGATACCGATAATCAATGTGGTGGCGAAGCCGCGGATAGGACCTGTACCGAACACATAGAGGATGATACCTGTGATGATAGAGGTGAGGTTGGAGTCGAAGATAGCCGAGAAGGCATTTCCGTAACCCTCCTGGATGGCTTGCTTGAGCATCTTGCCCTTGCGGAGCTCCTCTTTCGTACGTTCATAAATCAGCACGTTGGCATCCACCGCCATACCCAGCGAGAGCACAATACCCGCAATACCTGGCATGGTGAGCGCAGCCTGGAATGAGGTGAGAATACCGAGCGTGAAGAACAGGTTGATGAGCAATGCAAAGTTGGCCATCATACCGGGGATGAGGTCGTACATGACAATCATGTAGATCATCAAGAGGATGAAGGCAACGATGAATGAAATCACACCCTGCTGGATAGACTGGGCACCGAGCGACGGACCTACCACATCTTCCTGCACGATGCGTGCGGGAGCGGGCATACGTCCAGATTTCAAGGTGTTGGCCAGGTCTTTGGTGTCTTCTATGGTGAAGTTACCGGTGATTTGTGAATTACCGCCGGTGATTTCGCCGTTCACACGGGGTGCGCTGTAAACCACGCCGTCGAGCACGATGGCGATGGCCTTGCCCACATTGGCCTTGGTGAGGGCAGCCCAGCGGCGGGCGCCGTCAGAGTTCATGCTCATGCTCACGCTTGGGTGGCCATAGTTCTGGTCAAACTCGTCTTTGGCATCGGTAATCACGTCGCCTTCGAGGGGAGCTCTTCCGTTGGTCTGGGTCACCTTGAGGGCATAGAGTTCAAACACGTTCTTGGCACTGATGCCATCGGCGGGCTTGGCGCCCCAGAGCAGTTTCACGTCTGAGGGCAGCACCTGCTTGGCAAGGTCAGAATATATCAGTTTGTTGATTTCGGCGGTGTCGCGCAGGTTGGCATAACCCACAACGCTCAGCGAACCTTGTGGAGCCAGCTGCAACATGGCGAGCAGCGGGTTGCGCTTCTTGGCCAGTTCCATCTGGTCTTGCTTGCCGGCAGCCTTGGCGGCAACAGCGTTCTTTTCGTCTTTCTTGTTCAGTTTGAATTTGGGGCTTTCAGCCTGAGCCACCTGCTTGTCGGCCTTGGTGCTGTCGGTATTGGCCGTATCAGCAGCAGCATCGTTGTTGCCCAGCAGACGCTGGTCGAGCTGGCGCAGCGCAGGGGTGATTTCGTTGCTGTTGTATGTCTCCCAGAATTCAAGGTTGGCACTACCCTGGAGCAATTTGCGGATACGCTCCGGCTCACGGATACCAGGCATTTCGACCATGATGCGGCCTTCCTGTCCTTCCAGTTTCTGGATGTTGGGCTGTACCACACCAAACTTGTCGATACGGTTGCGCACCACGTTGTAAGAGTTGTCGATGGCCGACTGTACCTCTTCTCTGAGTGCCTTCTCCACCTCGCCGTCAGAGCTTTGTGTGCTCACCTTGCCTTTGAGCTGCTGTGTGGCGAACACAGAGGCGAGGGGCTTGCCGGGAGCGTTCTGGTGATAATACTTGATGAAGAGCGAGATGAAATCACTCTGACTTGTCTCTTCCTCTTTCTTGGCCTGTTCCATTGACTTCACGTAAGCAGCATCAGTCTTGTGATCTGCAAGCACATCCACTACATCAGGAACAGAGATTTCGAGGATGACGTTCATACCGCCCTTCAGGTCAAGACCCAATCCGATTTGGGTTTCCAAGCACTTCTGGTAAGAATAGACACCCAGATACTTCACAGAATCCTTATAATCCTGCTGCGCAATGGGGTCTTTGATCTTGGCAGCCTGGCCATCATAATAGCTGGTGGCCACCGAGAACGACAAATAGAAAATGCTTGCAAGAGCCAACAAGACGGCTGTAACAATTACAATTCCTTTGTTTTGCATTTTTGTTTATTATTAATTTTGATGTATTTTCGTAATCATGATACGGCAGGCGCCAAGACCCACCTATGCAATTTATAGCGTGCAAAGATAGCAATTTTTTTACATTTTTGAAAATTTAAAGCCTTTTATGTGCATTTTAAGTGGCATTTTTGTCATTTCAACGCTTTTCGAGCCAACAATAAATGGGATAATGGTCAGAAAAGCCAATGCTTCTATCCACCTTGCAGCCGTAGGGCTTCCATTTTTCGGAGCAGAAAATGTTGTCGATTCTCACATAGATGGCGTTGTGGTGATACGATATGCCGGGGCCGTTGCCGGTGGCCACATAGCAGTCGGTCAGTTCCTTGGCGATGGTGTGGTGGGTGTAGGATATGGGACTGTCGTTGAAGTCGCCGCAAAGGATGACATTGTCGCCTGCCTTTCGCACATATTCGGCCACTGCCTCTGCCTGCGGGGCACGTATCTTGGCCGACTCTGCCAGTTTCACCACCAGCTGTTTCGACTCAGCCTTCATCTCGCTGCGCTCCACTTCGCCCTTGACCATCTGCCTGAACTCTGCCCGGTCGGCGAGCGAAAGTCCTGAGGTCTCGAAATGGTTGTTGACTACCACCACGGTGTCGCCGTCGATCTTCAGGCGGTAGGCCACGCTCATGTTGCCCTTTGAGGCATAGTCGATGCGCTGTTTGTCGATGATGGGATAATGGCTGAACAGGGCGAGGCACTCTCCCACGCCCGAGGCCACAGTGGTGTCGCAGTATTCATACACCTTGCACAACCGCTCCCTCTCCTTGGGGCGCATAAAGGCTTCCTGCAGGCACACGATGTCGGCGTCATTGCCTATGATATAGTCGACGATGGGGTTGGGAGAGTCGTCGGGCAGTTGGTCGGCACCGAAATGATGCACGTTGTACGAGAGCACCTTGATGGCTCCCATGGGGATATCGGCGCTGATGTTGAGCGGGCAGTAGTTGCGTGTGGGGAAATAGCTCACCGCAAAGGCAAGCACAGGCACCACCACATAGCGCCACTTGAAGATGGCAAAAAACAACAGGAAACAGCAGTTGAGCACGATGAACACGGGATAAGCCAGCCCCACACAGGCCACCATGGGATGTTCAGCGGGGTTTACCCTGTCAGAATATCCCACGAGCAGCATCACCAATGCCGTAACCACATTGGCTCCTGCCACCATTTGCAGTGTGATGGTCTTCAGTTGTCTTATCATTGTGCCTGGAGCTGATGTTGCCGGCTATTTGCCACCGTCAAACAGTTTGCGCTTCTCCTCTTCGGTCAAACTGTCGTAGCCGCTCTTGCGCACCTTGTCGAGAATGCGGTCGATTTCCTCCTCACGCTGCTTTCTGTGGGCATTGTAGTCCCAGTCTGACTCGCTGCGGTTGCCGTTGTCACGACGGTTCATGTCATCGGCCTTGCGCCCGGTGCGCTGCTCCCAGTTGCGCTTCATGTGCTCAAAAAAACTGCCGCCGCCCATGCCGCTGCCATAACCGCCTCCACTCTGGTTGCGCCAATAGCGTATCATCAGCCAGCCGAAAAGCATACCGCCAAGGTGGGCAAAATGCGCCACGCTGTCGTTGGTGGTGGCCAATGCCGAAAACAACTCTACCACGATATACAAGCACACGAACCACTTGGCCTTGATGGGCACGGGCAAGGGGAAGATGAACATGCGCTCCTCGGGATAGGTCATGCCGAAAGCCAGCAGTATGGCATAAACGGCACCCGATGCACCCACCGTTGTCCACATGTTGAGCAGGCTTGCACTGTTGTCGGCCACCAGGAAGATGTCGCCCATGGTAAATCCCGGTATCTGCTCACTGGCAAGCAGATAGAGCGACCCAAACTGCGCAAGCATCTGCACCAGTCCGGCTCCCACGCCGCAGGAGATATAATAAAAGAGGTATTTGCGGGGTCCCCAAGTGTTTTCCATGATGCACCCGAACATCCACAGGGCAAACATATTGAAGAACAAATGGCTGAAACCGGCATGCATGAACATATAGGTGAACAGCTGATAAATCTGGAAATCGGGGGCAAGGAAAAAGTGCAAGCCCAGGGCATTGTTCAAATCAATGCCAATGCGGCCGAACACCCAGGTGGCCGCAAACATCAATACATTAATTATCAGCAGATTTTTTGTTATCGGTGGCAATCTGAACATATACTATACGTGTTGAGTTGATTTTGTAAATTCGGCGCAAAATTACGAAAAATATCTGTCATAGCGCACAAAAATGGCTGATTAGCAACTTTTTTTCATGAAATTACCCACTTTTTTTTATTTTTTGTTTGATTTGTAAAATGATTACTCTATATTTGCGTATCAAAAAAAGCATTCACCATTTTATTCACCAATAATTAAATCATTTAGTAATTATGAACAAGACAGAACTTATTGAGAAAATCGCAGCTGGTGCAGACTTGTCAAAGGCTGATGCCAAGAAAGCTCTCGACGCAACAGTGAAGGCCATCAAAGACGCCCTCGTTGACGGTGACAAAATTGCCTTGGTAGGTTTTGGTACTTTCAGCGTGAGCGAACGCCCCGCACGCGAAGGTATCAACCCCGCGACCAAAGAGAAAATCCAGATTGCAGCCAAGAAGGTGGCCAAATTCAAGGCTGGCGCCGAACTGGCCGATGCACTGAACTAAGATCTAGACCAAAAATCTCATACGGAGATGTCGTCTGGCAACGGAGGCATCTCCATTTTTTTAAGGTAGGTTCTATCAACGACAACATATCGTGCCAACGAGACAAGACCCACAAATGTAAGACTTACGGTGGGAATGAATAGAACACACCTATAGATTGTTTGACGGATTATCCGCAATAACCGGGAAATAAACATTTCGACGTACAACAAGACAATACAATGATCATGATGAAAAGTATTTCTTCAAAATTCACGCCGCTTGCCCTGCTGGCGGTAATTTTTTCGTTGTGTATAAGCAGTTGCTCCAACGACAATGAAGACAACGACTCCTTGCCTCCTACTGAAGGAGAAGAGGAGGTGACAGACACCACTGCCACCGTGGCGGAGCTCGACAGTGCCGAACTTTATTGCACCAAAGGCGAGCAGAAAATCTACGGATACATATATAAAAAGGTGAAAGCGGGCGAAAAGGCACCCGCCGTCATCCTCTCGCACAGCAGTTCGCTCACCCATGAGGCCATGAAAGGCTATGCCCGTGCCATTGCCGATAAGGGATATGTGGCCTATTGTTTTGACTTCTGCGGAGGCAGCAGCCAAAGCAAGAGCGACGGCAACACCGACGACATGACCGTGTTTACCGAGGTGGACGACCTCAAGGCGGTAATCAACGACATCAGCCTGCTGCCTGAGGTGGATACCGACAACATATTCTTGTTGGGGTCGAGCCAGGGTGGCCTGGTATCGGCACTCACCGCTGAAGAACTCACCCAGCACATCAAGGGCCTCATCCTGTTCTACCCTGCCTTCAACATCCCCGAAATGGTGAAAATGTTCTCCGGCCTCATGGGAGGCGGCAGCTGGGGCGACATGGGCAACTGGGGTGACATGGGCAGCTGGGGTGACATGGGCAACTGGGGCGACATGGGCAACATGTTCAGCATGAGCGAAACCTACATCAACGCCATCAAAGACTATGACGTGTGGAGCCACATCGGCCAGTTTGACCGTCAGGTGCTCATCCTGCACGGCACCCAAGACTTCATCGTGCCCATCTCCAACAGCGAAAAGGCCGTGACCATCTACCCGCACGCCACATTGCAACGCATCGAGGGAGCCAACCATGGTTTCAACGAGGCCAACCTTGGCGGTTTCGGCAGCATAATGGGCGGCAGCACCACCAATTACGATGGGGTCGTGATGCCATTCGTATTTGATTTTCTTGAAGTGAACACCAAATAAACACCGCTGACTACAATGAAGACATTCGCATTGAAACCAAGCCTGTGGGCGACAATGAAACACTACGACCGCAAGATGTTCACCTCCGACCTCATGGCGGGCATCATTGTGGGCATCGTGGCTCTGCCACTGGCCATCGCATTCGGTATCGCCTCGGGCGTAACCCCCGAAAAGGGCATCATCACAGCCATCGTGGCGGGACTCATCGTCTCGGTGTTCGGTGGCAGCAAGGTGCAGATTGGAGGACCTACGGGTGCTTTCATCATCATCATCTACGGCATCATACAGCAATATGGCATGGAAGGACTGGCCATCGCCACGCTCATGGCTGGCGTTTTCCTCATCCTTTTCGGTCTGCTGCACCTGGGCACCATCATCAAATACATCCCCTACCCCATCATTGTGGGATTTACCAGCGGTATCGCCGTCACCATCTTCACCACGCAAATCAAGGACCTCTTCGGTCTTGACCTGAAGGAGGTGCCTTCCGACTTTATCGAAAAATGGATAGTGTATGGCTCCAACTTCGACACCATCGACCTGTGGAGCGCACTCATCGGTGTGGCGAGCGTAGTGGTCATCGCCATCACGCCACGCTTCAGCAAGAAGATACCGGGATCGCTCATCGCCATCATACTCATGACGGTGGTGGCCCTGCTGCTCAAGCAGTTTGCAGGAGTCACCAGCATCGAGACCATCGGCGACCGTTTCTCTATCAGCGGACAGCTGCCCGATGCACAGGTGCCCGAAATGACATGGGCCACCATCAAGAGCCTCGTGTCGCCTGCCCTGACCATCGCCATACTGGGTGCCATAGAGTCGCTGCTCTCTGCCACCGTGGCCGACGGTGTGATAGGCGACCACCACGACTCCAACACCGAACTGGTGGCACAGGGACTGGCCAACCTGGCCTCGCCGCTCTTCGGCGGCATTCCTGCCACAGGCGCCATCGCCCGAACAATGACCAACATCAACAACGGCGGCAAGAGCCCCGTGGCCGGCATCGTGCACGCTGCCGTGCTGCTGCTCATCTTCCTGTTTCTCATGCCATTGGCACAATATATCCCCATGGCGTGTCTCGCAGGCGTACTGGTGATTGTGTCTTACGGCATGTCGGGCTGGAGGTCGTTCCGCTCGCTGATGAAAAACCCCAAGAGCGATGTGGCGGTGCTGCTCATCACCTTCTTCCTCACCATCATCTTCGACCTGACCATCGCCATCGAGGTGGGCCTCATCATCGCCTGTCTGCTCTTCATGCGCCGTGTGTCTGAGAACACCGAGGTGAAGGTGATTCTGAACGAAATCGACCCCAACGACGAACTGGACATCTCGAAGGGCAACCTGGAGCACCTCTCCATACCCAAAGGGGTGGAGGTGTACGAAATCAACGGTCCTTACTTCTTCGGTGCTGGCAATCGGTTTGAGGAAATCATGGCCACGCTTGGCGACCGCCCCAAGGTGCGCATCATCCGTATGAGAAAGGTGCCGTTTGTCGATTCCACGGGCATTCACAACCTCACCAACCTGTGTATCATGAGCCAGAAAGAGGGCATACAGGTGGTGCTTTCGGGCGTCACTCCCTCTGTGCATGCGGTGCTGGCCAAGTCGGGCTTCAACGAACTGCTCGGCGAGGAATTCATCTGCAGCCACATCAACATTGCCCTGGCCAAGGCAAAGGAAATCGTCGAGGTCTGAGCGGCATAAAGGTATAAGAGCATGGAGTGTTAACGAGTTAACAAGTTAACATTTCATGCTTTTTTCGTCGGCACGGAGAGAAAAATTTGGTTCATCCGATATTTCGAGTGATCGTGGTGTCCATACACCATTTTTCAGCAAAAAAAGCCTTCAAAATCATTCCCTGTCTATTCTAAATCTAATACTCTATCTATTCTAAATAATACCTATTTTATAATATATATAATAACGCGCGCGATGCAGAAGTTTTTGCCCTCACTCTTCGGGAGATAAGCCAAAGAAGAACGGCATTTGCCCAAAACGGGGAAATAGCAATGAATATGGATGAAATTAACGAGTTAACAAGTTAACATTTTCGGCATAAGTGCAGCAAGGCAGGTTCTATTGGTCGGCCAAACGAGACAACAGTTGCAAACGTGAAACCCACGGTGGTCGTGCAGAGCAGCCGAACAAAAGTCAGAGCAGCCGGGGCAAGAAGCCCCAACCGCTCTGACAACAAAAACCATTGTTATAAAAAACACACTATTGGGGTGTGTAATCACCCACACATGAAATTTCGTTATTGAGGCTGCTTGCCGATGTAAGCCAAGATACCACCATCCACATAGAGCACATGGCCGTTGACAGCATCAGAAGCATGAGAGGCGAGGAACACGGCAGGACCACCCAGTTCAGAGGGGTCAAGCCAGCGTCCGGCAGGAGTCTTGGCGCAGATGAAGCTGTCGAAAGGATGACGGCTGCCATCAGGCTGACGCTCGCGCAGAGGAGCTGTCTGCGGAGTGGCGATATAGCCGGGGCCAATGCCGTTGCACTGGATGTTGTATTCGCCATACTCAGAGCAGATGTTGCGTGTGAGCATCTTCAGGCCTCCCTTGGCGGCAGCGTATGCAGACACGGTCTCACGACCCAGTTCGCTCATCATAGAGCAGATGTTGATGATCTTGCCCTCGCGGCGCTCCATCATTTCGGGGAGCACGGCAGAAGACACGATGAACGGACCCACGAGGTCGATGTCTATCACCTGCTGGAACTCCTCGCGCTTCATCTCGTGCATGGGGATGCGCTTGATGATGCCGGCGTTGTTCACCAGGATATCAATCTGGCCCACCTCTTCGTGGATTTTCTCCACGAGAGCCTTCACGTCGTTCTCCTTGGTCACGTCGCACACATACCCCTTCACGTTTTCTATGCCAGCTTCCTTATAGTTGGCCAATCCACGCTCAAGGGCAGCCTCGTTGATGTCGTTGAAGATGATGGTCTTGATGCCAGCGGCCACAAAAGCCTTGGCAATGTTGAAACCGATTCCGTAAGAAGCACCTGTAATCCAGGCGTTCTTTCCTTCCAATGAAAAAAGATTTGACATTTCTTTGATTTTTATAGTTTTACGTTATTGTTATCTGCCCGAAAAAGCCAGCTGAAGATTATTTCAGGTCAGTAATCAGCGAGAAGTCCTGGTCGCCATAGTCGAGGTTTTCACCGCCCATACCCCAGATGAAGGTATAGTTGTGTGTGGCTGCCGCGCTGTGGATGCTCCATTCGGGAGAGAGCACGGCCTGGTCGCCCTTCATCCAGATGTGGCGTGTCTCGTCCACCTCGCCCATAAAGTGGCATACGGCCTGGTCGGCGGGCACCTCAAAATAGAAATAGGCCTCCATGCGGCGGCTGTGCACATGGGCAGGCATGGTGTTCCACACGCTGCCGGTGGCCAGTTCGGTCATGCCCATCTGCAGCTGGCATGTGGGCAGCACCTGGTTGACAATCATCTTGTTGATGTCGCGCTCGTTGCTCATCTCGAGCGAACCCATGTGAGCCACCACGGCATCGGCCTTGGTGATTTTCTTGCAGGGATATGCGGTGTGTGCGGTGGCGCTGTTGAAATAAAACTTGGCGGGACAGGCAGCGTCTTTGCTGGCAAATACCACATCACGGTCGCCACGACCGATATACAGAGCCTCCTTGAAACCGAGGGTGAATGTTTCGTCGCCCACTTTCACCACGCCTTCGCCCTGTCCCACGTTGAAGATGCCGATTTCGCGGCGTGTGGTGAAGTATTCAGCCTTCAAGGGGTCGATGGCCTCCAGTATCAGTTCTTCGTTCACGGGCATGGCGCCACCCACTACCATACGGTCGTACATCGAATACACCATGTTCACCTCGTCGGCGGCAAACACTTTTTCGATAAGGAAGTCACGACGTATTCTTTTGGTGTCATAGTTCTTGGCATCCTCTGGATGCGCAGCATAACGGATTTCGTAATTTGTTTTCATTTTGTTGTTTCTATTCTTTAGTTTTGTTATGTCCAATAGTTTGCTTTTCGGCAAAAGTTATTATGCCATTTCATCGGTTGCCTTGCCTCTGCACCCATCATTTTCGGGCACAAAGCCGATAATCGTTGCAAAGATACAAAAAATTTTATACTCCATGCCAAGCCATTCTATGAATAATCATTAAAAAAGGCTTTTTAGGGCTTACAATGAACATTTTGCACAATCCCCCACAGCCAACTGTCCTTAATTTTGTTTGACAAACATCAATAAATGATAATTATCGGAAAAAAAGGCGCAGGGTTTCAGAAAAAACCATTAATTTTGTGGGTACATTAGCGTGATGACAGGCATCACTTCGGTGTAGCAACCAGGGGATGACGAAATCCGGATTCTGGAATAACACTTTAAAAACAAAATAGTATGCTAAACAAGAAAGTTGAAGAAGCGCTCAATGCGCAAATCAATGCCGAGTTGTGGTCGGCTTATTTGTATTTGTCAATGTCTGCCTATTGCCATTCAGCCGGACAGCCGGGCATGGCCAAATGGTATGAAGTACAGTTTGGCGAGGAGCAGGACCATGCCAAAATCCTGTTCAACTACATCAATTCCCGTGGTGGCCGCGTCGTTCTGAAACCCATCGACGAAGTGCCCACAGAGTGGAACGGCATCCTTGATGTGTTTGAGAACACGCTGAAGCACGAGCAGAAGGTGACCTCGCTCATCAACGACCTCTATGCCCTGACCCATACCGAGAACGATTTCGCCACACAGAGCATGCTCAAGTGGTTTATCGACGAGCAGGTGGAGGAAGAGGAGAACGCACAGGAAATCATTGACAAAATCAAGATGATCAAAGACAACGGCTACGGCATCTACATGCTCGACAAGGAGCTGGGTGCCCGCACCTACACCCAGGCTTCTCCGCTGTCAAGCGGCAAATAAGCAGACGGGAACAAGATTTCCGGCGGAAGAACAGGCCTAAGTAGTCAGAGTGGTTGAAAAGCGCAACTGCTCTGACTATTTTGTTTTTCATCCCCCGCTGATTATCAACACGCTGATACTACTTGTGGACAACGGGGCAGAGATTGGAGGACAAATCTTGCACACATCAGAAAAAATGATTACTTTTGCAGGCAAAAACCGCAAAACATTGAAAACACCATGAAAACCACACGCATCGGACTCTTGCCACGCATCGTCATCGCCATTATACTGGGTATTCTGGCGGGCAATTTCTTCCCTGACTTTCTCGTCAGGATTTTCGTCACCTTCAACGCCACATTCAGCCAGTTTCTGGGCTTTGTCATCCCCTTTGTCATCCTCGGATTGGTGACGGTGGCCATTGCCGACATCGGCAGGAGCGCAGGCAAAATGCTGCTCGCCACCACTGCTATGGCCTATGGTGCCACACTGGCTGCGGGATTTCTGTCGTACTTCACCGGTGCGGCCCTCTTCCCATCGATGATAGAGCCCAATGCCGCACTCAGCACCACCCAACAGGCGCAAGCCCTGCAACCCTTTTTCACCATCACCATCCCTCCGCTCATGGGCGTGATGACCGCACTGGTGATGGCCTTCATGCTGGGCCTGGGCATGGCCTACAGCGACAGCACCACGCTCAAGGGGGCAGCCAAAGACTTTGAGGGCATCGTGTTCCGCACCATATCGGCCGTCATCCTGCCACTGCTGCCGATATACATCTTCGGCATATTCCTCGACATGACCTGCACCGGACAGGTGTTCGGCATCCTCACCGTGTTTATCAAGATCATCGGCGTGATCTTTGCGCTACACATCCTGCTCCTGGTGCTGCAATACACCGTGGCAGGCATCATCGCCCACAAAAACCCCTTCCGACTGCTCGGCAACATGCTGCCCGCCTATTTCACCGCTCTGGGCACCCAGTCGAGTGCTGCCACCATCCCCGTCACCATGGAGCAAACCAAGAAGAACGGTGTGCGACCGGGCATTGCAGGTTTTGTCATCCCGCTGTGCGCCACCATCCACCTCTCGGGCAGCACGCTCAAGATTGTGGCCTGCGCCCTGGCATTGATGATCATGCAGGGGTTGCCCTACGACACGCTCACCTTTGCGGGCTTCATCTGCATGCTGGGCGTGACAATGATTGCCGCACCGGGCGTGCCCGGCGGAGCCATCATGGCGGCACTGGGCATATTGCAGTCGATATTGGGATTCAACGAAACCGACCAGGCGCTCATGATTGCCCTCTACATCGCCATGGACAGTTTCGGCACGGCCTGCAACGTGACGGGCGATGGAGCCATCGCACTCATCATTGACAAGACGATGAAGGCGAAATGACTTTTCAAAGGACAAAAAACTCTCCATACACTTTGCAGTTTCCATATTTTGTGTAAATTTGCATCGTCAAAGTCATCATGCTCATACGCACGACCAGACGACAATAACCAAAAGCTCAGGATTATGGATAAAAGATTTACAACAAAAACGATGCTGCAAACCACCGCCAAGGCATGGCGCACCGCCCTGCTTCTGCTGGCATTGCTCGCCGTCGAGAGCGGATATGCCATGGGCAACAGCAACGAGACTGCAATACACGACTCTACCGCACACCGCCACCAGTATCATGACCTGGCCCTGACCTCGGGCAAGGTCGTCGATGGCGACAAGAGTCTCTCATGGCTGAACATCGGCCTGCTGGGCGACACCGAATACCTGCGGGGATTGCAGGTCAACGCCCTGACCTCGTTCACCGGCCGGTCGATGTATGGCTTGCAGGTGGCAGGCATCAGCAACCTGGCCAACAACATGCGTGGCGTGCAGCTTTCCATATTCAACAACGTGAGCCTTTCGCCCTTCAGAGGGGTGCAGTTGGCAGGCATCACCAACATTTCGCGCGGTGTGAAGAAGGGTATACAGCTGTCGGCCATGGCCAACATCAGCTCGTCATACATGAGGGGTCTGCAGATTGGTGCCTACAACTATGCCGACACACTCAACGGTTCGCAGATTGGCTTCCTGAACATCTGCACCAACCACCCCCGGGGCGTGCAGATAGGCATCGTGAACTACAGCCGCGACACCGTGGCCCACAAGATAGGTCTGGTGAATGTCAACCCCAAGACCAACGTTGACATCATGGTGTATGGAGGGTCGAGCACTAAATTCAATGCCGCCTTCCGCTTCAGAAACCGCAGCACCTACAGCATCATCGGCTTCGGCACCCACTACATGGGGCTCGACGAAGACTTCTCGGGGGCGGTGTTCTATCGGCTGGGACAATATTTCAACATCGGCAGGAAATGGTCGCTGAGCGCAGATGCGGGTTTCTTCCATGTCGAGACATTCCAGCACAACAGCTCCAACAAGCCCGAACGGCTCTACTCTCTGCAACTCAGGGCAAACCTCGACTACCAGCTGAGCAAACATGCCGGACTGTTTGCCTCGGTGGGCTATGGCGACACCCGCTACTACAGCCACAACCGCAGATACCGCAACCGCATGATTTTTGAAGCGGGCGTCACCTTGGGATATGACCGCAGCAAGATTGACAACACCGCACAGCAGCCGCTGCTGGATGATGAGGTGAGAGACAGTTCATCGGTATATGCCTTCAACAACCCTGCCAACCTCATCAAACGCCCGTGGAAGGCTGCCGCAGAAGCCTTTGGCATCAACGTGCTGGTGAACAGTTTCGACCGTTTCGTGCTGAACGAGGATTTTGCCAAGATCAGCATGCACAGCATCCACGAGAACATCAAGAACGGTTTTGTGTGGGACAACGACCAGTTTTCAACCAACCTTTTTGCGCACCCCTACCATGGCGGACTCTATTTCAACTCTGCCCGCAGCAACGGCATGAATTTCTGGGAGTCAACGCCCTATGCCCTGTGCGGAAGCCTGATGTGGGAACTGGCGTGCGAAACAGAGCCGCCTGCCATCAACGACCTGATAGCCACCACCGTGGGCGGCATCTGCATAGGCGAGGTGACCCACCGTGTGTCATCGCTCGTGTATGACGACCGCGAAAGGGGTGCCAGCCGTTTCCTGCGCGAATTGGCGGGTGCGGTGCTCTGCCCCATCCGTGCCTTCAACCGCATCATCAGCGGCGATGCCTGGAGGGTGCGCCACAGCCACTACAAATACCACGACTACGAACGTTTGCCCATCGACTTCAGCATCACCGTGGGCGACCGCTATCTGGCCGACGAGGGCGCCATGTTCCGCGGCGAGCACAACCCCTATATCGATCTGCTGCTCAACTATGGCGACGCCTTCGACAACACCAACGGCAAGCCCTACGACTATTTCACGGCCAATGTCACCTTCGGACTCAGCGGCAACCAGCCGCTCATCAGCAGCGTACACCTGTTGGGACGACTGTGGAGCGCACCGGTGTATGAGGGCAAGGAGATGACTGCCGTGTTCGGCATCTTCCAGCACTTCAACTATTACGACTCCAAGGCGGTGAAAGACGGCACCTCAAGGGTGCCCTACCGCATATCAGAGGCTGCAAGCATAGGACCGGGCATGATCTACAAATTCCCCAAGGTGGGTAATCTCGGCAGCCTGGAGCAGCGCATATTCTTCGACGGCATACTGCTCGGAGGTTCGCTGAGCGACTACTACAACATCATCGACCGCGACTACAACATGGGAAGCGGTTTCAGCACCAAGCTGCAGACGCTCTTTGAGTTTCCCAAATTCGGCAAGGTGTCGCTGTTTGCCGACTTCTATGAAATCTTCACATGGAAAGGCTATGAGCAGAAAGACCTCGAAGCCACCAATCCGCTGTATCTCAACGCACAGGGCGACAAGGGGCGCGCCGCGCTGCTGGTGATCAACCCCCGCATGCAGGTGTATCTGAAGCACAACTGGAGCCTGGACCTCAACGCTGCCTACTATATGCGGAAGACACATTACAAATTCCACGACGACGTGCGCTCGGAAACCTATGAGGTGCGCATAGGATTGACACACACCATATAGGCGGGGATGAATAGAACATACCTTTAAAAAACCAGGCACCATCCGCAAAAATGTTAACTTGTTCACTCGTTAATTCTTTCATCATTCAACCACATGCTCATGTCTTGAATAATAAGGAAAGGCGTTGACGTGAGTCAACGCCTTTCCTTTTCAAATTTTAATTCAATGCTCACTTCACTTTTCTCACGAAAAAGAAGTGCAAGATACAATTACTATTAATAAAAAATTATTTCACTTCCCACGTATCATTGGTTTCAAGCAATTCCATGAAGTTGTGATACTTCTTCTTGCCCTTCACCTCCTCAAGCTGGGCATGAACAGACTCATCGTAGGTGGGAGCCTCAACATCGCGGATGACACCCAGAGCTACAGGGAATCCGTGCTCATTGTCCATCATGGCCAGCTTCAGCTGCAAGGTGTTGTCCTCGCAATGGGCATCGTGCACGAGAATGTCTTTCTCGGTAATGCCGTTCTCGCCAATCTTGACCACCTTCAGGCCGAAGCCCTCCTGCACAAGGCCAAACTCGTTGTTCTCGCCGAAGATGAGAGGCTGGCCGTGGCGCACGGTGATGGTATTCTTCTTGCGGCCTTCTTTCTTGTAGATGGCATCATAGCAACCATTGTTGAAGATGACACAGTTTTGCAGAATCTCACACACGGCGGCACCCTTGTGATGGTAGGCAGCCTTGAGTATTTCCACGGTACCCTCGGCATCGGTAGCCACCGCACGGGCAAAGAAGTGGCCTCTTGCACCGAAGCAAAGCTCGGCAGGCAGGAACGGGTCTTCAACCGTGCCGTAGGGCGACGACTTGCTGACGAAGCCGCGAGGTGAGGTGGGCGAATACTGGCCCTTGGTCAAGCCATAGATGCGGTTGTTGAGCAATATCATGTTGATGTCGATATTGCGGCGCATGGCATGGATAAAGTGGTTGCCACCGATAGCCAGTCCGTCGCCGTCGCCACTCACCTGCCACACGGTGAGGTCGGGGTTGGCCACCTTGGCACCGGTAGAGATGGAAGCCGCACGGCCGTGGATGGTCTGCATGGCGTATGTATTGACATAATAAGGCAGACGGCTTGAGCAACCGATACCTGAGATAACGGCTGTCTGATAAGGGGGAACTCCGATTTCTGCCATTGCCTTGTGGAGCGAAGCCAGGAAGAAGTGGTCTCCGCAACCGGGACACCAGCGTGGCTGTCCCTTCTTATAATCTTGAGCTGTAAACATGCTGTTCTTTGAGCTAAATGGTTAATATTAAGCCTCTGCATCGAGGATGTTGTTGAATGCCTTGACAAGTTCTGCCACGACGAATGGCTGTCCCTTC
Source organism: Bacteroidales bacterium (assembly GCA_004557285.1). Lineage (GTDB taxonomy): Bacteria > Bacteroidota > Bacteroidia > Bacteroidales > Bacteroidaceae > Prevotella. The sequence goes on from SFEK01000013.1 coordinate 17,112, forward strand.
ACCTCGTTGAACTGATAAGGTGCGAAGCCATCAACCATCATGCGCAGGTATCCGGCAAACTGACCGAGGTTCTGCTCAGCCACCACCACCTTCTTGTATTTATTCATCACCTCAGCGGTGTTCTTGGGCAGCGGGTTGATATAGCTGAAATGAGCCAATGCCACCTTGCGTCCTGCGCGGCGCATCTCGTCCATGGCAGAATACAGATGACCAAAGGTGCCACCGAAGCCCACAATCAGCAGGTCGGCATCATCGGCATCGCCGAGCACCTCAACATCAGGCACATTGATGCGTGCCACCTTTTCTGCACGCAGACGGCACATCTTGTCGTGGTTGTCGGGATCGGTAGAGATGGCACCGGTATCGCTGTCTTTCTCCAATCCTCCCAGGATATGGGTATAGCCCTCCTGTCCGGGGATGGCCCAATAGCGTGCGCCGTTTTCGGGGTCGCGCTTGTAGGGAGAGTAGTTGCCCTTCTGCTCAGGTGTGGCATAGTGGGGACGTATTTCGGGAAGATTGTCGATATGGGGCAGTTTCCATGCGGCAGAGCCGTTGGCCACATAGGCATCGGTGAGCAGCACCACGGGGGTGAGGTGCTCGAGAGCCATCTTGGAGGCGGCGTATGCGGCATCGAAACAGTCGGTGGGACTTGTGGCGGCAATCACGGGCATGGGCGACTCGCCGTTGCGCCCGAAGAGGGCCTGCAGCAAGTCGGTCTGCTCGCTCTTGGTGGGCAGACCTGTTGAAGGACCGCCACGCTGCACGTCAACGATTACCAATGGCAGCTCGTCGATGACGGCAAGGTTCATGGCCTCAGATTTCAGGCAGACACCGGGACCTGAGGTGGATGTCACGGCCAAAGCACCGGCAAAAGCGGCACCAATGGCACTTGCACAACCAGAGATTTCGTCCTCGCACTGCACGGTGATCACGCCGCACGACTTGTGCTTGGCCAATTCGTGGAGCACATCAGTGGCGGGAGTGATGGGGTAGGAACCGAGATAGAGGCGCAGACCGGCCTTTTCGGCAGCGGCAATCAAGCCATAGGCTGTGGCCTTGTTGCCGGTGATGTCCATATAGCGTCCCTTCACCTTGTTCTTCGACTCGATGCGGTATGTGGCGGGCACGCTGGCGTGCACGTTGTGGCCATAGTCGTAGCCGGCCTTCACCACCTTGATGTTGTTTTCGGCGATGGCGGGCTTTTTGGCGAATTTCTCACGCAGGAAGTTGGCCACCAGGTCAAGGTTGCGGTTGAAGAGCCAGCAAACCAATCCGAGTGCGAACATGTTGCGGCACTTCAGTATCGACTTGTTGTCCATTCCGCTGTCGGCCAGACAATCCTTGACCATTGTCGTGAGCGGACAAGCCACCACCCTATCGGGGTCGATGCCCATCTCGCCGAGATAGTCGTTGGTCTTGAAAGCTGCTCTTTCAAGGTCTTTGGGTCCGAAACTGTCGGTGTCGATGATGATGGTGGCCTGAGGCTTTGCAAACTTGTACTGTGTCTTGAGTGCGGCCGCATTCATGCACACCAGCACGTCACACTCATCACCGGGGGTATAAACCCTGCCCTCGCCGATGTGTACCTGAAAGCCTGACACACCCGTGAGCGAACCTTGCGGGGCGCGGATGTCTGCAGGATAGTCTGGGAATGTGGAAATTCCATTACCAATCGTAGCCGATACGGTGGAAAAAATATTTCCAGCCAGCTGCATGCCATCACCGGAGTCGCCGGAGAAGCGCACCACGACATTGTCTAATTCTTTTACTACCAATTGTTCTGCCATAGATAACAGTCTTTAAACGCTTTATACAAAATGATTTTTCACTTTACTTCTGGTTAACTGGAAAACGCACCATGACACAGGTGGTTGCCACCTGTATCTCACACGTGCATCGTCAGTGTGCAAAGGTCGTAAAGTTTATTGAAACGGCAAAATGTTTCTCGATAAATATTTTGTTTTTGTTCAAAATATACGAAAAAAGACAAAAAAAACAGTAGTCAAAGCCATGTGATGACACTATATTATATTATAGGTGTATTTAGACACAGCATCACGATGGCTTTAACTACCTGACAACGCCTCTTGTTTTTACTTCAGCACGCCCAGTTCGCGGCCTATCTTGATGAAGGCATTGATACACTTGTCAAGCTGTTCGCGCGTGTGTGCGGCAGAGAGCTGCACGCGGATGCGAGCCTCGCCTTTGGGCACCACGGGATAATAGAAGCCGGTGACATAGATGCCCTCTTCGAGCAGCTTGGCAGCATAACGCTGTGACAGCGGAGCATCGTAGAGCATCACGGCGCAGATGGCACTCTGTGTGGGCTTGATGTCGAAGCCGGCAGCCATCATCTTGTCGCGGAAATAGTTGACATTCTCCACCAGACGGTCGTGGATAGAGGTGTCTTCCTTCATCAGGCGGAACACTTCGAGACTGGCACCGATGATGGCGGGAGCCAACGAGTTGGAGAACAGGTAAGGACGGCTGCTCTGGCGCAGCATGTCGATAATCTCTTTCTTGCCGGTGGTGAAGCCGCCGAGGGCACCGCCAAACGATTTGCCCAATGTGCCTGTATAGATATCCACACGGCCATAGGTGTCGCAAAGCTCGCTCACGCCGTGGCCGGTAGCGCCTACCACACCTGCAGAGTGCGACTCATCGACCATCACCATGGCATCGTATTTCTCAGCCAGGTCGCAGATTTCCTTCATCGGGGCCACGTTGCCGTCCATAGAGAACACACCGTCGGTGCAGATCAGGCGGAAACGCTGTGCCTGAGCCTCTTGCAGGCATTTCTCCAGTTCGGCCATGTCGGCGTTGGCATAGCGGTAACGCTTGGCCTTGCACAGGCGCACGCCGTCGATGATAGATGCGTGGTTGAGGGCATCAGAGATGATGGCATCCTCTTCGTTGAGAATAGAACCGAAAAGACCACCGTTGGCATCGAAGCAGGCCGCATAGAGAATGGTGTCTTCGGTGTGGAAATATTCAGAGATGGCTTTCTCCAGTTCCTTGTGGATGTCTTGGGTACCGCAGATGAAGCGCACAGACGACATGCCGAAGCCGCGCTTGTCCATCATGTTCTTGGCACCTTCAATCAGACGGCTGTCGTTGGACAGGCCGAGGTAGTTGTTGGCGCAGAAGTTCAACACTTCTTTCCCCTTCACCTGGATGGCGGCGCCTTGGGGACTCTCGATAATTCTTTCTTCCTTGTAAAGCCCGGCACGCTTCAAGTCGTCAAGAGCGTTGCACAGGTGTTCTTTCATTTTTCCGTACATAACATTAATTTTAAGGTTTCAGTGATACAAAATAACGCATTATTTTCCATAAAACATAGCTTTTCCCCATATTTTTTGCAAAATTTGGCCGAAAAAAGCAATTTATCCGCGATTTTCTTCCTTAGTTGGCAAAAAATATTGTTATTTTGCAGTCATAAAACTATAAAAAGCACAACAAACGAAAAATGAAAAACATCTTGGTCATCGGCTCAACGGGACAGATTGGTTCCGAGCTGACAAGGGAGTTAAGGAAAAACTATGGCAACGACCATGTAGTAGCAGGATATATCCCGGGGGCAGAACCCAAGGGCGAATTGCTGGAGAGCGGGCCGGCGGAGATTGCCGACGTCACCAACGGCGCAGGCATCGCCGAGGTGGTGAAGAAGTACAACATCGACACCATCTACAACCTTGCGGCATTGCTTTCGGTAGTGGCCGAATCGAAGCCGCGCCTGGCGTGGAAGATTGGCATCGACGGTTTGTGGAACATCCTTGAGGTGGCCCGTGAGGAGAAGTGCGCCGTGTTCACACCGAGTTCGATCGGCTCGTTCGGCATGTCAACACCCCACGACATGACTCCCCAAGACACCATCCAGCGTCCACGCACCATGTACGGTGTGACTAAGGTAACCACAGAGTTGCTCAGCGACTATTATTTCTCCAAGTATGGTGTCGATACCCGTGCCGTGCGCTATCCCGGTGTCATCTCTTATGTGACTCCTCCCGGCGGCGGCACCACCGACTATGCCGTAGATATCTATTATTATGCCGTGCGTGGCGAGAAGTTCACCTGCCCCATCAAGCAGGGCACGCTGATGGACATGATCTATATGCCCGACGCGCTCAAGGCATCTATCATGCTGATGGAGGCCGACCCCACACGCCTTGTTCACCGCAACGCCTTCAACATCGCCTCCATGAGCTTTGCGCCCGAAACCGTGTTTGCCGCCATCAAGAAGCACAAGCCCGATTTTGAAATGACATACGACGTTGACCCGCTGAAGCAGGGCATCGCCGACAGCTGGCCCGACATGATGGACGACTCATGCGCCCGCAACGAGTGGGACTGGAAACCCACCTACGACTTGGAGAGCATGACCAAGGATATGCTTGAAAAACTGGCCGTGAAACTGGGCAAATAAGCCATCGCACATCGACATAACAAAAAATTGCGCTCACCGGGCGCAATTTTTTGTTGGCTGTTGTCTTGGCAACACTTTTGGCATGTTTCTCTGCCATAGAGGTATTGCCACACCATTCAGGTCTGGCTGTCTGAAATGTTAACTTGATGCATATCCACCTGTTTTTCGGCATCAATATTCAAACGAACTGCCACCGAGAAACTCGCGGAGCAGAGAGGTGGGAGGCAGCTGGCGGTCGGGCACGGGCGAGAAATATCTCAGGAACTTGAGCAGGCGATAGGCCTCGGCGTGTTCCTCACAGTTTTCGGGCACCTGACTCAGCAGCGGCTCTGCCTGGTTCTTGATGACGGCCAGTTCGAAGAGCAGGGCGGTGTTGAACATGGCATCGGCATTCTCCTGATAGGGGAATATCCATTTGTTTTCTCCTGCACGCACACTCGGCCAGCGGCGTATGGTTTCTGCAGCGCTCACCCCGCGGTATTTGTAGTCGCGGATGATGCGGCGCAACAGACGGTTGTCGGTGGTGGGGATATAGTTGTGGTCGTCGAGCAGCACGGTGGTCAGTGCCGAGGCATAAACCCTGAACTTCTGTTCTTCAGGTATCTGCGCCGTGAGTTCGGGGTTGAGGGCATGTATGCCTTCCACCACCAGCACCTCATCGTCATTCATCTTCAGTCGTTTTCCGCTCTTCTCGCTCTTTCCCGTCTGGAAGTTGTAGCGCGGCAGCTCCACCTCCTCGCCGTTGAAGAGAGCCTTCATCTGCCGGTTGAGCAGGTCGATGTTGAGCGCATAAAGACTCTCGAAGTCGTAGTCGCCCTTGTCATCGCGCGGTGTTTCCTCACGGTTCACGAAATAGTCGTCGAGCGAGATGGGCACAGGCTTGATGCCGTTGGCCAGCAGTTGTATGGAGAGCCGCTTGCAGGTAGTGGTCTTTCCGCTCGACGAAGGCCCTGCGATGAGCACCATCTTCACGCCCTTGCGTGCCGCTATCATGTCGGCAATCTGCGAAATCTTCTTTTCCTGCAACGCCTCGGCCAGATTGATCATTCCCGTGGAGAAACCGGCCTTCACCGCATCGTTGAGGTCGCCCACGGTGCGCAGCCCCAGGATGTCCTGCCAGCGGTGGTGCTCCTGGAAGATTTCAAACATCTTGTCTTGCTTGAGCAGTTCGCCCAGCACGTTGGGATTGTCGCGTGAGGGAATGCGCAGCAACATGCCGTCATAGTATTTTTCCAGGCCAAAGAGATAGAGCTGCCCGGTATTGGCAAGCAGGGTGCCATAGTAATAGTCTTTGTAGCCGTCGATGTCGTAATAGGTGGTATAGAGCGTGCCAATGCTCTTGAGCAGTTTCACCTTGGAGTGCATGCCCCTCTGCTCGAACATCTTGACCACCTCTTCAGTGGGTGCCTCGTGACGGCACAGGGGGATGGCGGCATCGATAATCTGCTGCATCCTCTGCCTCAGGGCATCGGCATCATCTTCGGTGAGCGGTCTTCCCAAGCGGATGTCGCAGTAATAGCCGTTGGACACGGGGATGTCGATGATGGCGCGAGCCCCTTTCCACAGGTCATCCACCGCCTTGCAGAGCACAAAGAACAAGGTGCGTGTATAGGCTCTTGCCCCCGACGAAGTGTTGATGTCGAGAAATTCCACATCCTTGTTGTGATACACCCTGTAGCGCAGTCCTTCAACCTTGTTGTTTACTTTTGCACTCATTGGTCCATGCTCCATGGTGAGGCCAAATTCATTAAAAATGTCAGAAAGTGTGCTTCCGATGGCGAAGTTTAGCGTTTTTTTATTATTTTTGCAACGGATTTGTACTACTTGTTTCATAATACGCATGTTTTTATTGATTCAGGTATGTAAAGGTACGTTGTTTTTCCGACAAGACAATAAAAGAAAAATTAAATTCATATTAAAATATGTCGATTTGGATTTTTTT
>SFEK01000014.1 GCA_004557285.1 Bacteroidales bacterium
GTCTGCGGAACAACACGAGTTTCTCAGAAATAAACTTCACATTATATTGATAGGCAGCCACATTGCCTATCCATATATCGTGCATAGGAATGTCTTGAGGAAATGGTAGTGAAGCCTCAAGCACGTTGCGCCTGAAGGCCATGCAGCAGCCCGTGTAGCCGTTTTTCCACACGGTGTTGTAGAGGCGGCCGGGCCTCACGCCCATGAGGGCATAGAGCGAGGGATGCAGCAGGCGGAGCTGGTGGTCGGTGACTTCGGCATCGCTCACCACACAGCTGTAGTGCTTGAGCCACTGCATGCACACCTGCACCTTGTCGGGTTTCCACACGTCGTCCTGGTCGGCCAGGAAAATGTATTCGCCACGGGCTTCTTGCAGTGCACGCTCAAAATTGAGTGTGGGCGAATGTCGGTGTGGCCCTTCAACAATTTTTATTCTATGGTCGGCCATCTGCCGGATGATGTCGAGCGTGCGGTCGGTCGAGCCGTCGTCAGACACGATGATTTCGTCGTCGTCGGCCAGTTGGCAGAGGATAGAAGCCAGCTGCTCGCGAATGTATTTTTCTCCTTGATAGGTAGCTATGCAGACGGAAATCATCTTTCAGGGTGTTTGGGGTGTAACTGTTTGACGATGTATTGTTGCAATGGATAGGTGATGCAACTCAATGCTGTGGCTGATGCGAACGCCAGCAATGCCGAGAGGATGAACAGCAGGGGCTGACTGCCGATGCCGGGGCACCAGGCCTGCATGAGGGCATAGACGAGGTAATGGCTCACCGACTGATAGAGGTAGATGGTGTAGCCCCGACGGTTCCATAGGTTGATGAGTGCACCAGGCCTGATGCGGATGTGGCTCATCAACCAGGCGAGCATGTAGAGGGTGCACATGTGGTAGGCGATGAATACCATGTCGGAGGGGAATTTGTGGTTGGCCATGGGAATGGCGGCACCCGAAACGAGAAGGCCGAGCAGCACTGCTGCCGAGAGGGCCAAACCCCAATAGGTGGGTTTTGTCTGCTTATACGTCAGATAACCCAGCAGATAGAATATATTGAAACCCAATACATTCTCGACGATATTTTCGGGCGAGGTGAGTCCTGTGGCTTTCCATGCGCCAAAAATGCCTATGGCGATGAGCAGATAGTATTTGCCGCTGATGTGCTGCATAATGCGCTGCTGCAGGGGCAGCGAACAGGCAATGATGAAATAGGTGGAAATGAACCAGGTATATCCCATATAAGGGATGTGTGCGCTGCCACCCGTGAGCAGGAGTTTGACAAGTCCTGCAACACCTATCTGACGAATGTCGAGCGTGCTGTGTTCAAAGGGCAACTGCATGAATGTGGCCATACCCATGAGCAGGAGTACGACGAATACATATATATAATAAGGTAAAAGCACGCGCAATGCCCTGTTTTTTATAGTTTCAGACAGCGTTCGCCTGCGCGTGCAGGTCTGCGACGCACCTGCAATGTAGAAGATGACGGGCATCTCGAAAAGCATGGTGGGGTCGAAACCGTCCATGTGGATGTGATACCACAACACCGGGTGGATGATGCACACGATATACATCATGGCCAACGCCCGATAGCTGTCAAGCTGAATGTCTCTCTCCATCATGCTTCAAAACCGTTAACGTATCACCTTTGCCGTTTCGCCTTGCACGAGCCACACCGCTTCGTAGTGGTCGGCCACGGCCTTGTCGGCAATACGGTCAATCAGATAAGCCTCGTTGGCTTCAAGGTCGGCTATTTCAATGTGCTTGGGCCATTGGTAACCATTGAGCCAGCACACCGATTTGCCACGCCCGAAAGCGTCTCTCGGGATGACGCAAAACGACGAATATTTGGGGGCATCGTCATACACGATGATCAGGAACACACGGTCTATGGGGCGCGGGGTGTGCGCAAGTATGTTCTGGGCCATGCGCTTACCCGTGAGGCCCGACTCATACGACTTCTGCCAATGGTGCCAGTCGATGAACAGGCACGACAGCACAAATAGCGGAAGCAGTCTTTTGAGCAGCAGCGGGTGGGACGAATGGTGCACCATGTAGCCCACCATGAGTGCGGCTATACCCAGACCTGCGTATGGGTGCATGGCAGTGAACAGCGTGACGAGGTGGGGAGAGGCGGCGGCCAGCAGGCTCAGTGCGAGGGCGGCAAACGGCAAGGTGAGACTGCGCCTGAGGTTGCCCGCCAGCAGGGCCACCATGAAGGGCATGGACAGCAGCAGCGTGGCCAGCACGATGGGGATGTTGCGGCATGGAGGATGCACCAGACTGACATAGTCGATCGGCAACCAGGTCAGGCCGAGAAACACACCGATGTTCTTCAGTTTTCGTGCCCAGGTATTTTCAAAATATTCGTCGTTGATAAACACCACATCAGTGGTGAGCAGCCAGCGGGCAGAAAAATAGGCGGCCACTACGATTGCTGCCCACAGGGTGTCTCTCCATGCCTGCTTCCAGGTGATGCGCCCGAAGCCGAAGGCAACGATTTGCGGGATGACGAAGAACACGATGGCGTTTTCCTTGGCCAGTGTGCCTATCGTGGCGCAGAGCAGCCAAACCACGATGCGCCGCCAACCGTGCAGGCGCAGATAGGTCAGCAGGGCCAGCAATCCCCAGAAAGATGAATAGGCTTGGTTGGGCGAATCGATGCCCAGCACCGTGCCGAGCATGGCGGGCGAGATGAAGAAGTAGAGGGCTGCCATGTGGCAGGCAAAAGGCTTGAAACACAGTTGGCGGGCGATGTGCCACACGGTGAATGTTGCGCCCAGGTGGGCTAAATACACGATGATGTGGTTGAAGGTGGGAAACCACAATGGCTTGAGGCTCAGCACATAGCCTATCAGTCCGTCCCACGGTCGCCAGTAGGTATAGCGCGGGATGAGGCGGTCGCTGAATTTGTTCCCATAGTCGTAGTCGGGCGTGGTGAAATACCCCCAGTCGTCAAACGTGGGCAAAAGCAACGTGAGCCCATACACGATGAATGGCGACAGCAGCAGGATGACTGCAAACAGAGGATTAATGCGGAGGTGTTTCATGCCATGATGCTGATGTTAGTTGATGATAGAAATTTTGCACACCGTGCCCTTCTCACCGCTTTCGGTGGCGGTGACCACCATATAGACACCCGATGCCACACGCTTTCCGTCGGCATCACGGCCATCCCATACAAACGAACCGCCTGTGCTGCGGCCTTGCTTCACTAATGTGCCGGCAGCACTGAGAATCTTCACGTCGGTATTGAGCGAGAGGCCTGTCACGGTGATCACGCCGCTATAGTCGGGCGTCACGGGATTGGGATAAGCCCACACGTTGTCTGTGGTCATCTCTTCGTTGGTAGGGCCAGCCTCGCTCTGGTAGGAGCAAAGGCCCTTGTCGGTGCCGATATACACCATGCCCGTGGTCTCGTCGATGGCGATGCTCAAGATGGTGTTGGACAGCAGCGGACTGTTGTCGGTGGTGAAATGTGCCTCCTGCACGATGTTGTCGGCACTGATGAGGTAGATGCCATTGCCGCTGGTGCCCACCCATTTGCGGTTGGCACTGTCGATGGCTATGGCTTTGATGTCCATGCCCGAGAGCAGATAGTCGGCATAGTTGGTGCCATCGTTGCGGGGCACCTTCACCTGATAGAAGCCCTTTGTGGGGTCGTCGAGATATTCCTGGGTCAGCACGAAGAGGCCTTGCGAGATGCCCACCCACAGGTTGCCCTGCTTGTCTTCGGCCATGCAGCGGCAGCCATCGATGTTGCTATAGCTCACGCCGTCTTCATTTCGCCAGTTGGCATATTCGGTGAGTGTTTCCGTGGCCGGGTTATAGCAGAATGCGGCGGCTTTGTCCCATGTGTCGTTGAACATCCACAGGTTGCCCTTGCTGTCGAATCCCATGATTTTCAGAAATTCGGCTTTCTCGGCCACCACCGAATTGTTGAGCTTATCCCAAGTGCCGTCGGTCTTTAGTTTCAGTAATGTGCCTTGGTTGCTGCCGGTGTTGGCCACCCACAGGTTGCCCTGCTTGTCGTAGAGCACCGACGACACGATTTCAAAGTTCTTGCTGCCCACAGGCACCGCATAATGGAAATAGATGGGACTGTTTTCGTCGTTCCAGTGCTTGAGCAGTTTGCCGTCGTAAAATTCGAATAGTCCGGCCTGCGAACCGGCCATCACATGTCGTGGGTCGCTTGGGTCAATGTCCACGGTCATGATGTCTTGGTAGCGTATGCCCAGACTTTCGGCTATGCCTTCGTTGGAGAATGTGGTCCAGGAGTCGTTGGCGATGTCGTAGAGCTGTATCGAGGGAGTGATGCCGGTGCTCCATCCCATACCGTTGCACGAAGCCAGTTGTCCGTTGCGTATCTTCACCTTTCCGCAGTAGTTATATTTCGGAGCGTCGGGAGCAATGTCCATGGCCACGACGGTCTTGTTGTTTGCCTCGTCGAGCACCCATCCCTGCAGTCGGCCGTCGGCTTGGTTGCTCCAGTAGCATTTGTTCGTTTTGTCATAGGCCACATATTCCGTGTAGCCATTGGCAGTGCTCACGGTGATGTCGTTGTCGTCGCTGAACGATATGTGCTCTGTGGTGGTCTGCCAGTTGTTCTTGTCGAGCAGATTGTCGGCGGTATTGCCGGCATAGACGCCCGCTGCTGTCTGGGCATAAATCATGTGGCCCAGGATGGCACAGTCAGTCACCTGCATGCCCAGGTTGTAGGTGTCGCTGATTTCGGCATCCTTCACGTTGAGTTTGATGATGCCGAATCCGGTGCTCAGATAAGCATAGTTGCCGTTTATGGTGATGTTGTTCACCGTCTTGTCGGCGGTCATGTTTTTGTTTTTGTAATCACAGATGTTGGTCACCGCATCGTCGGCATGCAGCAGGTCGATGTTCTGGTTGTCGTAAACGATTACAAGCTTTTTGGCCGCAGCGCACCAGGCGATGTGTGCGATGCCCGTGTCGGTGAGTTGTCGTGCCTTGTCGTAGGTATCGATACTATGGTCATCCACATGGTAAACGAACAGCGAGCCGCTGCTCAGCACGAAGATGTTGTTGCCTGCGGGTTCTATATCCGTCATGCTGCCATAAGCCAGATAGGTGGTCCATTCCCCTATGGCTGCCTTGGTGATGTTGCCTGCCAGGAAGAGCAGCACCAGAACGATGCTTGTAATTTTTCTCATATCAGTATGTTTTTTGAGCAGTGTTATTTGATCAACGAGTCGACAAATGCTTTCACAGCCTTGGCCCTGTGGCTGATGGTGTTTTTGATGTCGTTGCCCAGTTGGGCAAATGTCTTGTCATAGCCCAATGGCTGGAAGATGGGGTCATAGCCGAAGCCCTCGTCTCCCCTGCGCTCTTGGATGATTTCGCCTTCCACAATCCCTTCGAACAGATGTTCATGGCCATCAGCTATAAGGCATATCACGGTGCGGAAACGTGCCCTGCGGTTGTCTTTTCCCTCCAATTCTCGCAATAGTAATGCCATGTTGGCTTCTGAATCGTGTGCCTCGGCATGAGGATTTTTCACCGCGGCATAGCGGGCAGAATATATCCCAGGTTCGCCATGTAACGCCTCCACTTCAAGACCGGTGTCGTCGGCAAAGCAATCCAGGCCATAATGCTTGTACACATATTCCGCCTTCAACCGGGCGTTGCCCTCCAGGGTATCGGCCGTTTCAGGAATATCCACGTCGCAATTGATGTCGTTGAGCGACAGCACTTGCATCCTGTCGCCCATGATTTGTCTGATTTCACTCAGTTTGTGCTTGTTGTTCGTAGCGAATACGATTTTATTCATTGTATCGTTCATTTGTTGTTTCCTTTTCTTTCTTTTTCTTCACCCTCACCTTGATTTGGTCAAAGCCTTCGCCATAAACGCCGATGACCGAACTCTGGCTCACGAAGGCCGTAGGGTCGATGGTCTTGATGAGCCTGAAGATGATGGGGCTTTCGTTTTTCTTGGCCAGCAGACAGATCACTTTCATCTCCTTACCGCTGTACCAGCCGTGGCCATCGAGAATGGTCAGGCTATGGTCTGTGGTCTTGGCAATGGCTTCGGCAATCTCGTTGTGGTGCTTGGAGAAAATCATGAACTGCACCGACTGCCGCTGCCAGTTCATCACGAAGTCGAGCATGGTACATTCGATGAACATGGTGCACAGACCGAACACCACCTTCTGTGCCCGCACGTCGAAGCTGCCAAAGGTATCGATGAACAAGCAACTGTTGATGATGCACAAATCCACCAGAATGAGCACCTTGCCCAGCGAGATGTTGTGGTATTTGTTCACCACAGCCGCCACGATGTCGGTACCGCCCGTGCTGCCGTTGTTCAGAAACACGATGGCCAATGCCGTGCCTGTGAGCATACACCCGATGACCAACGACATGAAATCGTTGCCATCGCCCAACAGTTTGTAGAATGTGCCGTCGGGCATCACCACGATGTCTTGCGCCACTTCGAGCAGGAAGGTGAGCATGAAAGTGGCATAGATGGTTTTCATCAGAAACCGCCAGCCTAATATCTTCAGGGCGGCCAATATCAGCACTGCATTGATGATGAAGAAGGTGTATTGCACGGGAAACTTGGTGGCATAAAACACAATGGCGCCAATACCGGCAATGCCTCCTGTCACTATCTCGTAGGGCAGCAGGAATACAGTGAAGCCAAAGGTATACAACATCAGTCCCAGCGTGATGTTGAAGTAGTCTTTGACTTCACCGATGATGAATTGTTTAGTCATAGTATATGAAGATTTTTGGTTAAGGATTTTAATGGTTGTCTTGGTTATTTCATCACGATGTTCACGATTTTCTTAGGTACGATAATGGTTTTCACCACCTTCTTGTCGCCAAGGTATTTAGCTGTCCTTTCGTCGGCGAGCACCGCCTTTTCGATGGTGGCATTGTCGGCATCGGCAGCAAACTGCATCTGGAAACGAGCCTTGCCGTTGAATGATATGGTGAGCTGCACCTGGCTTTCCACCAGATATGCCTCATTGCATACGGGCCATTGGGCATCGCACACTGTTGTTGTGTGGCCCAGCCGGTGCCACAGTTCTTCGGCCATGAAGGGGGCAAACGGAGCCAGCAGCACCACCAGGTCAGACAGCAACTGCCTGTTGCGGCACTTCAGCTGTTGCAGTTCGCCCACACAGATCATGAAGGCAGCCACCGAGGTGTTGTAGCTGAACTGCTCGATGTCTTGTGTTACCTTCTTGATGAGTTTGTGCACCGACTTCAGTTGTTCGGGCGTGGCAGGCTCGTCGTTGACAAGCAGTTCGTCGCCCTTGCCATAAAACAGTGCCCACAGTTTCTTGAGGAAACGGTGACAGCCGTCGATACCGTTGGTGTCCCATGGTTTGCTCTGCTCCACGGGTCCGAGGAACATTTCATACAGTCTCAGGGTGTCGGCACCGTATTTTTCGACAATCATGTCGGGGTTCACCACGTTGAACATCGATTTCGACATCTTCTCGATGGCCCATCCGCACATGTATTTGCCGTTTTCAAGTATAAACTCAGCCTGGGCATATTCAGGACGCCAGGCCTTGAACTGCTCCACATCGAGCACATCGGCATGCACCATGTTCACATCCACATGGATGGCCGTCACCTCATATTGGTCTTTCAGTCCGCACGACACGAACACGGGAGCCGCCGAATGGTCGTCGCTGTTCACTCGGTACACAAAGTTGGAGCGGCCCTGAATCATTCCTTGGTTCACCAGTTTCTGGAACGGCTCATCCTTGCACGACACGCCGAGGTCGAACAGGAATTTGTTCCAGAAGCGCGAATAAATCAAGTGTCCTGTGGCATGTTCCGTTCCGCCCACATACAAGTCAACGTTCTGCCAATATTCGTCAGCCTCTTGGCCCACCAGTGCCTTGTCGTTGTGGGGGTCCATATACCTCAGGTAGTAGGCCGAAGAGCCTGCAAACCCCGGCATGGTGTTCAGTTCGAGCGGGAACACCCGGCTATGGTCAATCAATGCCTTGTCGACAATTTCTTCCTTGTCCACATCCCATGCCCACAGTTTGGCGTTGCCCAATGGAGGCTCTCCGCTTTCAGTGGGTTTATATTCGCTGATTTCGGGCAGTTGCAATGGCAGTTTGTCTTCGGGCACCATATAGGGCATGCCGTCTTTATAATACACGGGGAATGGTTCGCCCCAGTAGCGTTGTCTGGAGAATATGGCATCGCGCAGACGGAAGTTCACCTTGACACGCCCCAGTTGGTGGGCGGCGACAAACTCCTTGGTCTTCTGTATCGCCTCTTTCACCGAAAGACCGTTGAGCGAGAATCCGTCAAGGGTGTTCTTGCCGGCAGCCGGACTGTTGGTCACTGTGCCCTCCTTGGCATCAAAGCTCTCCTCGCTCACGTCACATCCCTCGATGAGCGGCACGATGGGCAGGTCGAAATGCTTGGCAAAGGCATAGTCGCGCGAGTCGTGGGCAGGCACGGCCATGATGGCCCCTGTGCCATATCCGGCCAGCACATATTCTGAAATCCACACGGGAATCTCCTCGCCGGTAAACGGGTTGATGGCATAAGAGCCTGAGAACACGCCCGTCACTTTGCGGTCGCTGATGCGTTCGCGCTCGGTGCGCTTCTTCACATAGGCTAAGTATTCGTCCACGGCGGCACGTTGCCCGGCGGTGGTGAGCTGCTCCACCAGTTCGCTTTCGGGGGCAAGCACCATGAAGGTCACACCAAAGATGGTGTCGGCCCTGGTGGTGAAGATGGTGAACTGCAGGTCGCTGTCTTTCACGCTGAACTGCATTTCGGCACCCTCGGAGCGTCCAATCCAGTTGCGCTGTGTTTCCTTCAGCGAGTCGGTCCATTCCACCATGTCCAGTCCTTCGAGCAGTCGCTGGGCATAGGCACTCACGCGCAGGCACCATTGGCGCATCTTCTTCTGCACCACAGGATAGCCGCCGCGCACGCTCAGTCCGTCAACCACCTCGTCGTTGGCCAGCACTGTGCCCAGTCCGGCACACCAGTTCACCATGGTTTCGCCCAGGTAGGCGATGCGGTAGTTCATCAGTGTCTGCTGTTGCTGCTGCTCGTTCATGGCCTTCCATTCGTCGGCTGTAAACGAGAGCG
This sequence comes from Bacteroidales bacterium, assembly GCA_004557285.1. Classification (GTDB taxonomy): domain Bacteria; phylum Bacteroidota; class Bacteroidia; order Bacteroidales; family Bacteroidaceae; genus Prevotella. The sequence continues at coordinate 9,104 of SFEK01000014.1, forward strand.
CCTCGCCCTGTGCCACATCGAGCCCAGCTGTGCCCTGTTGTTCAAAATGCTCCACCAGTCGGCTGATGGGCATGGCTTTCTGGCAGGTGTTGCAATAAAACGAGTTGAACATTTGGCAGAATGCCCACTGTGTCCAGTGGTAATATTTGGGGTCGCAGGTGCGCACCTCCCTGTCCCAGTCGAACGAGAATCCTATCTTGTCCAGCTGCTGTCGGTAGCGGGCAATGTTTTCTGCTGTGGTGATGGCAGGATGCTGCCCCGTCTGTATGGCATATTGTTCGGCAGGCAGACCATAGGCGTCGTATCCCATAGGGTTGAGCACGTTGAATCCGCACAGCCTTTTGTATCGGGCATAGATGTCGCTGGCAATATATCCCAGAGGATGTCCCACATGCAGGCCTGCTCCCGAGGGATAGGGAAACATGTTGAGCACATAAAACTTCTTTTTCTCCTTGTCTTCGGCCACTTTGTAGGTCTTCATTTCTGCCCACTGCTGTCGCCATTTCTTCTCAATATCAATAAAATTGTATTCCATAATCTTTGTTTTGTCGTTTACCACGCCCATCGGCGTGCAGGCATGTCAGGATGTGCCATTGAAATTGCAAAGATACTGTTAGTTTGCGACTTTTCAAAAAGAAAGGAAAAAAAATTTGGAAAGTTGCCCATTTCTTCTTAATTTTGCATCACACATCGTAGATTTTTCAAGCATTACCCGATATAATTACATGGCAAAAAAAGACAATGAACTGACACCGATGATGAAACAGTTTTTCGAGTTGAAAAGCAAACAACCCGATGCCTTGCTGCTGTTTCGCTGCGGAGACTTTTATGAAACTTACCTGCAGGATGCCATCGATGCCAGCCGTATTTTAGGCATCACGCTCACCCGACGTAACAACAATGGCAGCAAAACGGCAGCCACCGAAATGGCAGGATTTCCCTACCATGCCATCGACACCTATCTGCCCAAACTCATCAGGGCGGGGCGACGGGTGGCCATCTGCGACCAACTGGAAGACCCTAAGCTGACCAAGAAACTGGTGAAACGGGGCATCACCGAACTGGTGACTCCGGGGGTGGCCATGACGGATAATGTGCTCAATTACAAGGAGAACAATTTTCTCGCTGCCGTGCATTTTGGCAAGGGAGCGTGCGGCGTGGCCTTTCTCGACATCAGTACGGGAGAGTTCTTCACCGGCGAAGGCACGTTTGACGCCGTGGAAAAACTGCTGGTGAATTTCTCGCCCAAGGAGGTGCTCTTCGAACGGGGCAAACGTGAAGCCTTTGAACGTTTCTTCGGCAACAAACTGTTTACCTTCGAACTGGACGACTGGGTGTTCACCGAAACGACTTCCTACCAGAAACTGCTCAAGCACTTTGGCGTGAAGAGCCTGAAGGGCTTCGGCGTGGAGCATCTGAAGAATGGCATCGTGGCAAGTGGTGTCATCCTGCAGTATCTGGAAATGACGCAACACAACCACATCTCGCACATCACATCGCTGTCGCGCATCGAGGAGGAAAAGTATGTGCGACTGGACAAATTCACCATCCGCTCGCTGGAACTGCTCCAGCCCATGCAAGACGACGGCAAGTCGCTGCTGCAGGTCATCGACCATACGGTGTCGCCCATGGGTGCCCGTCTGCTCAAGCGCTGGGTGGTGTTTCCGCTGCGCGATGCCAAAGCTATAGAAAACAGGCTCGATGTGGTGGATTATTTTTACCAGCACATGCCGCTCAGAGAATTGGTCGATATACAACTGCACCGCATCGGCGACCTGGAGCGCATTGCATCGCGTGTGGCCGTGGGGCGCGTTTCGCCTCGCGAGGTGGTGCAACTCAAGGTGGCCCTGCAGGCTCTGGTGCCCATGAAAGAGGCTTGCACCAAGACCAACCATCCCACCCTGTGCCGCATGGCCGAACAAATCAGTCTGTGCGAGGGGGTGTGCCAACGCATTGAACGGGAGATACGCGAAGACTCGCCGCAACTGGCCAGCAAGGGCGGCATCATCAAGGACGGGGTGAACGATGAGCTCGACCAGCTGCGCCGCATGGCCTACAGCGGCAAGGACTATCTGCTGCAACTGCAACAGCGCGAAATCGAGGCCACGGGCATCGCCTCGCTGAAAATAGGCTATAACAATGTGTTTGGCTATTATCTCGAGGTGCGCAACCTGTACAAGGACAAGGTGCCCGAGTCGTGGGTGCGCAAACAGACGCTTGCACAGGCCGAACGGTATATCACGCAGGAACTGAAAGAATATGAGGAGAAAATCTTGGGGGCCGAGGACAAGATATTGCAGATGGAAACACGAATGTTCAACACACTGGTGGCCGACATGCAGGAATATATTCCCTTGATACAGACCAATGCCCATTTAGTGGCGCGCATCGACTGTCTGCTGTCGTTTGCCAAGGTGGCCGAGTGCCAGCATTATGTGCGGCCGCAGATCGACGGCGAGTCGGCGATGCTCGACATCAGCCAGGGCCGTCATCCTGTGATCGAAACACAGTTGCCCGTGGGCGAGCGTTATGTGCCCAACGACATCCGGCTGGACAATGAGCAGCAGCAAATCATCATCATCACAGGTCCCAACATGGCGGGCAAATCGGCTTTGCTGCGACAGACGGCACTCATGGTCATCATGGCGCAGATCGGGTGTTTCGTGCCTGCCGACAAGGCTTTTATAGGATTGGTGGACAAAGTGTTTACCCGTGTGGGGGCATCCGACAATATTTCATTGGGCGAATCCACTTTCATGGTGGAGATGACTGAGGCGGCCAACATCCTCAACAATGTGTCGCCACGTTCGCTGGTGCTCTTCGACGAATTGGGGCGCGGCACTTCTACCTACGACGGCATCAGCATTGCTTGGGCCATTGTGGAGTATCTGCACGAACAACCTCGTGCACAGGCCCGCACGCTCTTTGCCACCCACTATCACGAACTGAACGAGATGGAGAAAAACTTCAAGCGCATCAAGAATTACAATGTGTCGGTCAAGGAGGTTGACGGCAAGGTGGTCTTCCTGCGCAAACTGGAGCGTGGCGGATCAGAACATTCGTTCGGCATCCATGTGGCCCGCATAGCCGGCATGCCCAAGAGTGTTGTGCGTCGTGCTGAAACCATTCTGCAGCAGTTGGAGAACGACAATGCGCAGGTGGGCAGCGTGGCCAAGCCTTCGGTGGAGCACATCGCCGGCACGCGCAGCGGCATGCAACTCAGTTTTTTCCAGCTCGACGACCCTGTGCTCTGTCAGGTACGCGACGAGATTCTCCAGCTCGACATCAACAGTCTTACGCCCATTGAGGCCTTAAACAAACTGAACGACATCAAGAAGATTGTGCGGGGATAGTGACAGGGGGCATTTTCCCGTGACAATATCCCGCTGAATCAACAAAAACTCTCCTTGTCTATCCAAGCGATAGAACAAGGAGAGTTGTTATTGACAGCATCGTGCAGGCAGCGATATGCCGCCGATGATGATTATCTGATGATTTGCTTCCGGATATTGCCGTCGGCCGTGCGGATGATGTTCAGTCCACGACGGCGGCTTGACACCTTCACGCCCGATGCGTTGTAGTAGTCCACTGGAGTGGCCTCGACGGCGGTGTCACAACTGCTGATGCCCGCCGAACTGTTGATGGTGAAGTCGCTGAAGTGGATGCCGGCAGAGTTGGACACTTCGCATTTTGAGGGGTCTTGCTCGTTATAATCCCAGATGAAGGCGATGATGCCCAGGTTGTCTCTTACGAAGTTGTCGGCCACATCCAGTTCGCAGCTGTAGGTGTAGTTGTCGCCATCCCATGTCAGCGTTGCTCCCCAGGTGCTGTTCACCTCCCGTGCCACATGCTGGTGCTTGAAACTTGCGTTGGCGCCGGCTTGGTATTGTGGCTTGATGTTGTTTTCGTACAGCATGACATTGATGCGTGGTTCGTTGACAGTGAAATGCTCCAGTGCACGCTCACCGCTCACGGTCACTTTCACCTTGTCGGCGTTGACACTGTCCATTTCGGCCTTGATATCGAGCGACACCAACGACACGTCGAGCAGTCGGGTGTCGAGCGATTCTTCCAGGGTTTCTTGCGAAGCCACTGAATAGATGGGAGAGTTTTCCTGACGGTTGGCGGTATAGGGCTTGGTGGCACGGTCGATGAGCAATGCCGGTGCAAAGGTACTTCCGTCCATGTTGTAGAACCAAAGGTACGAAGCTGCACAGGGAATGGTGAGCCAGTCGGTGTAGTAGCCGTTATGATGGCAAATCACATTCACGCGCTCGTTGTAGGGCTCTTTTTCAAGGATGTCGGCAATGATGCCCGCCACAGCCGGACAGTTGGGGCATTTTTCTGTGGTAAACTCCTCCACGAGGATATGGCGTGGCCAGGCCTTCTCTACCACTTGTATGCTGGTAGCTAAGGTATTGTCGGTGATGTTCTCGTCCTCACCCTCGTTCAGGTTGGCCACGGTGATGTTCACTTTGCAGTCTTTGGCTACACTGCTGATGCACTCGGGATAGAAGTTGACGGTCATCGTCTTCTCTTCCTCAAAGGCGAGTGTTTCATCCACATGAGCCGTATAGGTGTTGCCGGGATAGTCCTCCACGGTGCATTGCAGGTCGAAGCCTGTGATTTGACAGGTGGCCATGTTGCGCACGGTGGCCTCCACGCTGAGCGAGCCTTGGCTCATGATATAGATGGGCTGCACCTTGATGTTTTTCAGTGCCAGGTTGTATTTGGGCAGGTTGTCGCCGTGCACCACGGCCTCGATGGCCAGCGTGCCCTCGCTGCTGCGGTCGGTCCACTGCTCGTTGCTGCCCAGTTTCACGAAGCAGGCATTCTCCTGTCCGTCGGGCAATACCGAGATGCCCACCGAACTGCCTTTTTGGTGGAATGAATAGCCTATATAGATGCCCGGTGTTTCTTGGGTAATTTGCAGGGGTGTCTCCAGGGTCACGTTGTTCCAGCCCTTGGCCAGTTTGGGTTCGTAGGTCTTCGACAGTGCGCCGTGGGCAAGGTCTTCACCGTCGAGCGAAGTGCGTATCCACACGCGCAGCGAGTCGATGTTGAGCGACGATGCCAGACCGGCATGTATCTCGTTGATACAGTTGCCGTGGAACACCGACAGTTGCGACTGCGGGATGTAGATGGCTGCCGAGAGCCATGTGTCTTTTTCGGGAGTTGTGAATGCTGATGTTCCCGACGTTTTCATCTCGCCGTTGCAATAACCAAGCGTCATGCTTGTCACCTGGGCACTGCTGTAGCCTGTCAGCGCGAAGAGTGCCATGATTGTAATCATCAAATGTTTCATGTTGCAGTAAATGTTTAAGTTGTGTATTTTCATTTCGGTGTGCAAATATACAACTTTTTTTCTTTTTGTCTGCTATTTTTCTTTTTTTTATCTATATTGCTGAATAATCCTAAGGTGTTGCCCTGAACAGATGCTTTTGCCCTTTCAGGGCGGTTTGCGGCGGTTGCCCTACCCCAGGGCGTTGCCCTGGGCTAAGAGCTTATTGGGCTTTCAGCCCGTTTCGTTTCAGCCAAAAGCCCTTCGGTTCAGCCCGTTTCGTTTCAGTCAAAACCCCTTCGGTTCAGCCCGTTTCGTTTCAGACAAAGCCTTGGGGCTTCAGCCCCGTTTGTTTCAGGTTCATCCTACATTCCGAGTGATGATATATTGCTGCATGATGTAAGTATGTTGACTTCGTTGCTGATGTAGTGCAGCCATATTCAAGTTTGTTATTTCCGCCCTGAAGGGGCAGCAGTGCATAGCCCAGGGCAACGCCCTGGGTAGGTTGAAGTGGTCAATACGCCCCGCAGGGGCAAAAGCGTCACTCCATAATTCGGATGAACCTTGTTTCAGTCAAAAGCCTTGGGGCCCTACCCCACTCCATTTAGGTGGGTTCTATTCATTAGCTTCCACAAATGTAAAACTTACGGTGGTAATTAATAGAACCCACCTTTACATATATCCTAACCAGCGGAGCACATCGTTGAGGTTGGCCACCAGCATGAGCAGGATGAGGATGCCGAAACCGATGTATTCGGCCCATATCAGAAACTTCTCGCTGGGTTTGCGGCGTGTAATCATCTCGTAGAGCAAGAAGAGTACATGGCCGCCGTCGAGCGCAGGGATGGGCAGGATGTTCATGAAGGCGAGGATAATGCTCAGGAAGGCCGTCATGCGCCAGAACATCATCCAGTCCCATGTGGGCGGAAACAGACTGCCGATGGCTCCGAAACCACCCAGCTGCTTGGCACCGTCGGCGGTGAACACATATTTCAGGTCATCTACATAGCCACGCAGCACGCCCATGCCATAGGTTACGCCGGCAGGAAAACTCTCGAAGAAACCATAGCTCACGGTGTGGGGCTTGTAATAGTGGTTGAGGGGTGTGCGCATGATGCCCATGGTGAGATCAGGGGTGAGCACCATATTCACGGTATCTTTGGTGGTGGTGCCTTGGTGGGCAAACACGATGGTGGTGGTGCGTATGCGCATGCTGTCGGCAGGCGTCTTGGCAGCAGTCAGCATGTCGCCCTTCACGGCCATGCAGTCGTCGTAGGCCGCCCACGAGTCGATGGCCTTGTCGCCCACGGCCAGGATGATGTCGCCTTGTCGCAGTCCTGCACGGTGAGCGGGTGTTCCCTCCACCACGCTATCCACACGCGAAGGGATGAAGGGGCGTGCAAACACGGGCTGCTCTTTGAGCATGTTGAGCAGACTGGCGTCTTCGGGCATGGTGATGTCCACCAGTTTGCCACCACGCCTCACGCTCACGGTGTGGGCATCGGCCATGGCGCGGTACATGTCGATGTCGAATCGTTTCATCGGCTGTCCGTCGGCGGCCACCAGCACATCGCCGTCGCAGAATCCCATGCTCTTGGCCGTTTCGTTGAACTTCATGCCCATCGACATGTCGTTCAGCGGAATGTAGGTGTCGTCCCAGGTGAACAGCACCATCGAATAGATGAACAGTGCCAGCAGAAAGTTGACCAGCACGCCGCCAATCATCACCAGCAGGCGTTGCCATGCCGGTTTGCTGCGAAACTCCCAAGGTTCTGCAGGCTTCTTCATCTGTTCGGTGTCAAACGATTCGTCGATCATTCCCGCTATCTTGCAGTAGCCTCCCAAGGGCAGCCATCCCACGCCGTAGGTGGTGTCGCTGTTTTTGGGCTTGAACTGAAACAGGTGAAACCATGGGTCGAAAAACAGGTAGAATTTTTCTACCCTGATGCCAAAGAGTTTGGCAAAGAAGAAATGTCCTCCCTCATGAAGGAGCACCAGTATGGATATGGCCAGCATGAACTGGAGCAAACGTATCAAGAAAATTTCCATAAAAAATCAATATATGTGTGTGTATTGGTGAATATTTTTAAAGCATCTCTGCCGCCACACGTCGGGCTTCGGCGTCGGTGGCGATATAAGTATCGTAGTCGGGTCGGGCACAGAACGTTGCGCGCTGCATGGTGCGCTCTATGATATCGGCCATCTGCATGAACCGGCAGCGGTCGTGCCTGAAGGCCTCGTTCACCACCTCGTTGGCAGCGTTCAGTATGCAAGGCATGTTGCCCCCCTTGTCGATGGCTTCGAAGGCCAGCGCTAAACAGCGGAATTTCTCCATGTCGGGCTCGAAGAATTCCAGCGGCCGGGCAAAAAAGTCGAGCCTCTCGCCCTGCAGGTGCAGGCGGTCTGGAAAAGTGAAGGCATATTGTATGGGCAGGCGCATGTCGGGCACGCCCAGTTGGGCTTTCACGGCGCCGTCGGCAAACTGCACCGCGCTGTGCACCACGCTTTGCGGATGGATGAGCACCTGTATGCGGTCGGCAGGGATGCCGAAGAGCCACTTGGCCTCGATCACCTCAAAGCCTTTGTTCATCATCGTTGCGCTGTCGATGGTGATTTTGGCCCCCATCTGCCAGGTAGGATGGCGCAGCGCGTCGGCGCAGGTCACCTGTTGCAACTGTTCGTGCGATATGTTTCTGAACGGGCCGCCCGATGCCGTGAGCAGCAGTTTTTCCACCGGGTTGTCGCCCTCGCCCACTAAGCTCTGGAATATGGCCGAGTGCTCGCTGTCAACGGGGATGATGGGTGCACGGTGCTGCACAGAGAGTTCGTTGATCAGTTGTCCTGCCACCACCAATGTCTCTTTGTTGGCCAGACAGATTTTCTTGCCCGCCTTGATGGCCTCGATGGTAGGTGCCAGACCGGCAAATCCCACCATGGCCGTCAGCACCATGTCGATGGGCTCAGCCTGCACCACGTCGCAGATGGCCCGGCTTCCGGCATACACCTTGATGAGCGGCTGGTCGGCCAGCAGTTGTTTCAGTGTCTCATATTTCTCTTCGTTGGCAATGACCACGGCCGCGGGCTGCATTTCGCGCGCCTGTTCGGCCAGCAGTTCCACCTGGTTGTTGGCGGTGAGGCAATACACCTCAAAGCGGTCGGCATGTTGCCGCACCACGTCGATGGCCTGTCGGCCTATAGAGCCGGTAGAGCCTAATATGGCTATTTGTTGTCTTCTGTTCATGATATATGTTGGTATCAATCCGTTGTTTGCATGTTTAATATCCGATGGGTCAGCAGTCGGCCAGTCCTTCGGGCAGCATGGCACTCACGGTGCGCTGGTAGTTGTCGATGTTGCCGTCGGTGCAGGCCGCCACGGGCACAAGCACCTCTGCCCCACCCTGTGTCTCTATGCAGAAGAGCACGTTGGCGGTCGAATCGTCGATGGCTGTGATGGTGCCCACCGTTTTGCCGCCTGCCGCCGTGTCGATGAGCGTGTAGCCCACCAGTTGGTGCAGCGAGGGATGTTCGTCGGCCACGCTTTCGGCCAGTCGGCGGTTAAAATAGACCTCGCAGCCTGTGAGCCGCTGTGCCTGTTGCTTGGTGTCGATGTCGCAAAACTTCACCAGCACCTGTTCGTCGTTCTTGAAGCGGTATTCCTCCATGAAGAATGGCACGAGAATGCCGTCGGTGCAGAGCACTAAATATTCGGCCTCTACCCTGTCGAACACATCGTCGCTGATATGCACCGTCAGTTCGCCCCTCACGCCGTGGGGCTTGCCCACCCTGCCTATCTTATATACCTCGTCTTCTCTGATCATCGTTGTCAGGCCTCCTTGTTGCGGGTGATGTGGGCGCCCAGCAGGTTGAGCCTCTCCTCGATGTCCTGGTAGCCTCTGTCAATCTGTGCGATATTCTCGATGCGACTGGTGCCCTGTGCGCTGAGTGCGGCAATGAGCAGGGCAATGCCGGCTCGGATGTCAGGACTCGACATGCGCCCAGCCCTCAGCCGTTTCTGGTGGTCGTGCCCCACCACCACGGCACGGTGCGGGTCGCAGAGAATGATTTGCGCCCCCATGTCGATGAGTTTGTCAACAAAAAACAGTCGGCTCTCGAACATCTTCTGGTGGATGAGCACGCTGCCCCTGGCCTGTGTGGCCACCACTAAGAGCACCGACAGCAAGTCGGGCGTCAGTCCCGGCCAGGGTGCGTCGGCCAGCGTCATGATAGAGCCGTCAACAAACGAGTCGATTTCATAGTGCTCCTGTCGTGGGATGACAAGGTCGTCGCCCTCCACGTTGATCACCACTCCCAGTCGGCGAAACGCTTCGGGAATGATGCCTAAGTGCTCCACGGCGGCATCCTTGATGCGTATGCCGTTGCCCACCATGGCCGCCATGCCGATAAACGAGCCCACCTCGATCATGTCGGGCAGAATGGTGTGTGTGGCCCCGTGCAGCTGGTCCACTCCCTCGATGGTGAGCAGGTTTGAGGCCATGCCGCTGATGCGGGCCCCCATGCTGTTGAGCAGACGGCAGAGCTGCTGGATGTAAGGTTCGCAGGCCGCATTATATATAGTGGTGGTGCCCTGGGCGAGCACTGCCGCCATGATGATGTTGGCGGTGCCCGTCACCGAAGCCTCGTCGAGCAGCATGTAGCTGCCCTTGAGCTGTGGGGCATGAATTTCGAAGGTGTCGCTCCCGTCGTTGTGGCAGAAGGTGGCTCCCAGTTTCTTGAATCCCATGAAGTGGGTGTCGAGCCTTCGCCGCCCTATCTTGTCGCCTCCGGGCTTGGTGAGCACCGCCTTGCCAAATCGTGCCAGCAGCGGACCGATCATCAGCACGCTACCCCTAAGCGAAGCGCATTTCTTGACAAACTCTCTGCTCTCCAAATAGTCGAGATTGATATGTTCGGCCTTGAAGGTATATTCGTTGCGCCCTGTGCGCTTCACCCCCACCCCCATGTCGGCAAGCAGACGGATGAGGTTGTTCACGTCGAGGATGTCGGGTATGTTTTTGATGTTCACTTCTTCGGCGGTGAGCAGCGAGGCGCAGATCACCTCTAAGGCCTCGTTTTTTGCGCCCTGTGGGGTGATGGTGCCGTTGAGCATGTGCCCTCCTTCAATGGTGAAATATTCCATGCTTATCTTTTTTTCTTGCGTTTTTCGTTAGGTTCTTTCATGCTGCCCACATTGAATCTGAACTGGTCCAGGTCAAGCTGTATGGCACCGTCGGTGAAGCGTGCGATGTCTGAGGCAATCTTCTCGTCGTCGCTCGACCCGTGGCTCCATTGCATCAGGTTGCGTTTCATCTGGTTGGCGGTGAGCCGTGCCAGTTCGTCGCGCTCCCTCCCCTTAGGCATGTCTTTCAGTTGTTCAAACAGTTTGAAGAGCATGCCGCCGTAATGTTTCACGGGGTTTTTCTGTTGGGGATAAGCCATGGGCTGCGGTTTTTCCGAGATGTGCGAGGCCTTGCTGATGTCCACGGGATAGTCGATGTCGAGTTCAAACCGGCTCATGATGGCCAGGTGGTCCCACAGTTTCTGTTTGTAGTCCATGCTCTCCCTGTTCTGCGGAAACATGCGCTCCATGATGCCGATGATGGTGTTGGCACATTGCTGCCGCTGCTCCTTGGTGGGCAGGGCCACGGCATGGTCAACCATCTTCTGCACTTCACGACCATATTCGGGCAATATCAGTTGCTCGCGGTGTGTGTTATAGTCTAATCCTTCAATGTTCACGGTTATCTTTGTTTTGTTTAATGTTCATCTAAGCAATATCTTTCGCCCCCCTTCTGCATTTAAGGTGTGAGCATGTTGCGTGGTGTCTTGGCCACGAAGTCTTTCAGATAGAAGGGCACAAAATAGGCCACATCCTCAAACTGCTGCTGTGCCATGCGTTTTTCGGCCAGCGGAATCATGTGCCGGGCCAGCGGCTCGATGCCCTCTATCAGGCAGGCGTTGTCGTGGTTGATGGCAGGCATGCACTTGCAGGCACCGTTGCCAAAGAAATATATCTTGTGCCCGTCGAGCAGCGGCCTGTAGGTGTCGGCATCCACGATGTCGGCCTGCACCGCCCTGCGCTCGTTCAACCCCCTGTCATATACCGCAGCATACACCTCCATGCGGCGGGCATCAATCATCGGGCACAGCAGGGCATCGTCGTCGGTGTCGTGGTAGAACATCACAGGCACGGTGAGCAGCTGCAGCGTAGGCACGGCAATGAGCTTGGCCTGCCTGCCATAGCAGATGCCTTTGGCCATCGACACCCCGATGCGCAGCCCCGTATAAGACCCCGGGCCACAGCTCACCGCCACAGCGTCGAGCACCATTCCACGGCTGTCGATATAGCTTAAACATTCATCCACAAACACCCCTAAGCGCACCGCATGGTTGGGGCCGCTGTGGTCTTCGCGGTTGAGCAGACATTCGCCGTCTTGGCTGACGGCCACCGAGCACACGTCGGTGCTCGTTTCAATATTCAGGATGCAAGACATATCAATGCTATTGTTTTAATGTATGATGAAGCACTCTTTTTTTCATTTTCAATGCTTCAAACGCTCTTGTTCATCAAAATAATGTGCAAAAATACGCTTTTTTCCGAATAAATATGTACTTTTGCATAAATTTAACTACAAATACGTTATGATACAGTCAATGACCGGCTATGGAAAGTCGGAGGTAACATTCAACGAAAAGAAGATACATGTAGAAATCAAGTCGCTCAACAGCAAGACTTTAGATCTCTCTACACGCATCGCTCCGCTCTATAGGGAGAAGGAAATGGAAATCAGGCAGATGATAGCCCAGCGGCTCATCAGGGGCAAGGTGGATTTCTCCATTTGGATAGAAAGAGACACTGTGGCCGATGCCACCCCCATCAATGCCGCACTCATCGACAGCTACCACAGGCAGATCAGCCAGATAGCCCGCAGCATGGGTGTGCCCGAACCTGCCGACTGGATGACCACGCTGCTGCGCCTGCCCGATGTGCTCAGCAAGACCGAGGTGGAAGAACTGACCGACGACGAGTGGCAGGCCGCCAAGGGTGGGGTAGAGCAGGCCCTGCAGCATCTGGTAGATTTCCGCACCCAAGAGGGCGAGGCCCTGGCCGGCAAGTTTGCCGAGAAGCTCGACAACATCCGACAGCTCTTGGCATCGCTCGAAACCCACGAGAGCACCAGGGTGGAAAAAATCCGTGCACGCATCGTGGAGGGGCTCAAGAGCATCCCAGAAATCGACTACGACAAGAACCGCCTGGAGCAGGAACTCATCTACTACATCGAAAAGCTCGACATCAACGAAGAGAAGCAACGCTTGGCCAACCATCTCGACTATTTCCGCCACACCATGAACGATGGCATAGGGCAGGGCAAGAAGCTCGGCTTCATTGCACAGGAGATGGGGCGCGAAATCAACACCACGGGCAGCAAGAGCAACCATGCCGAGATGCAAAACATCGTGGTGAGGATGAAAGACGAGCTGGAGCAAATCAAAGAGCAGGTGCTCAACGTGTTGTAACCAAGGAGGGATAGCCATGGGAAAACTCATCATCTTCTCCGCCCCGAGCGGAAGCGGCAAGAGCACCATCATCAACTGGCTCATGGGTCACAGCGAGCTGCGCCTTGCCTTCAGCATATCATGCACCAGTCGTCCGCCGCGGGGCACCGAGCGCCACGGCGTGGAATATTTTTTCCTCACTCCTGAAGAGTTCAGGCAGCGCATAGCCGCAGGCGAGTTCTTAGAATACGAAGAGGTGTATCACGACCGCTTCTATGGCACACTGCGGCAGCAGGTGCAAGCCCAGCTGCAGCGTGGCGACAACGTGGTGCTCGATGTGGATGTCAAGGGAGCCTGCCGCATCAAGCAGCAATTCGGCCACGAGGCATTGAGCCTGTTCATCAATCCACCCAGCATCGACGAGCTGCGCCGCCGCCTTGAGGGGCGAGCCACCGACAGCCCCGAGGTGATTGAAAGCCGCTTGGCCAGAGCCGCCTACGAGCTCACCTTTGCCCCCAAGTTCGACCATGTCATCGTCAACGACCAGCTGCCCCGAGCACAGCAAGAAGCCCTCGCCATCATCAAGCAATTCCTCGACCAGCAATAATCACCCTTTAACCCTTTAACCCTTTAACCCTTTTAACCCTTTAACATCCCTTGAAAACCGGAATATTCGGCGGTTCGTTCAACCCCATCCACAATGGCCACATCGCCCTTGCCCAGTGGCTGCTTGCCGAGGCAAGGCTCGACGAGGTGTGGTTTGTGGTGTCGCCCCACAATCCGCTGAAGCAAGCCCACCACCTGCTGCCCGACCGCCTGCGCCTCAGCATGGTGCAGCGAGCCCTCGAGCCGCATCCCCGTTTGGTGGCGTGCGATGCAGAGTTTCATCTGCCGCAGCCCTCCTACACATGGATCACCCTGCAGCACCTGCGCCAAGCCCATCCCCATCGGCAGTTTGTGCTGCTCATCGGCAGCGACAACTGGCACTGCTTCGACCGCTGGAGCCATCCCCACGACATCCTTGCCCATCACCCCATTGTGATATATCCACGCCCCGGCTGGCCAGTCTGCGCCCACACCCTGCCACAGGGAGTGAGCCTTGCCCACACCCCATTGATGGACATCAGTAGCACAGAGGTGCGCCGCAGGCTGAGGGTAGGGGAGAGCATCACCCATTTGGTGCCGCCCGTGGTGGAGCAGATGCTGAGCGAGGGCAACTTGACATGGTATGTGTAGCTGCAAACTATGGGAGGGGACATGTCTTTTATTGTTGGCAAATAGCAAGAAAAACTTTTGTTTTTCTGACACCCTGCTTTTTTCAGATGCCTTGTTTTTGCGTTTTTTTCGCCCAATGTTTATCCTGTTCTGAAAATCGGCAAATATCGGGGCTTATTCCAAGGCGTTTCCATGGACATTTTGCCTCTAAAGGCATGGACTTCCTGAGTGAATAGAGCATTCACTACTTGAGTGAATAGGGCTTTCACTACTCGAGTGAATAGGGCTTCCACTCCATGAGTGAATGGGGCTTTCACTCAGCAAGTGAAT
>SFEK01000136.1 GCA_004557285.1 Bacteroidales bacterium
TCTATCAGAAGAATCTCTGCCTCTTCTGTCAGTCTTCTTATGCGTGCTGCTGCCGTAGCGCCTCCAGCCACGCCGCCAATGATGATGATTCTCATGTGCCGGTTTTGTTTATTTAGGGTTAGTGATTTTGATTATACCCAGCCGCCTGATGCCCTCCATCAAGAGTGCTGACTGTCCGTTTTCCATGTTTTTCCCACTTCCAAAGCGTGTCCAGTATTTGCTGTCTCAGGGCAGTGAATATATTTGTAGGAGCAAAAATACTGATTTACATTGGTTTATCCAAATATTCCAGCCACTTTTTGCACCAAAACACGATTATTGTAGGGGCAATCCATGCTGGGAACATTAGATGACTTCGACCAGTGGTCGATGGCTATCGAGTAGCAGGAAGATAGTCAAGCCGAAAATGGCCACACCAAGACAGCCGCATCACACTTCCTGCGGGGGAGGGATGCGGCTGTTGTGCAGATATCTCACCAGATGGAATCATGGTCAGCGTTTTCTTTTCGCCTTCTTCGGTTTGGCCACCTTGACATAGCAGTTTTTGTCCTTTTTCACGATGTGGCCACGGTAGATCCATGTGGCGAGCATCTCTCTCGGGTCATCGTCGAGCCCCCGTGCACGCCTCACGTTCATGGCATCATTGCGGGTGAACGTGTCGGGCAGCAGACTGAGCAGGTTTGTCTTCATTGCCGTGCTCTTCACATTCTCCTTCAACGACTCCTCGTGATATTTCACGCCAAAAAAATGACGCTTGCACCACAGGTCGTAGAACAGACTCCACTCCACAAAATCAGCTATCTCCCTTGTCCATGTCATGTCGTGGGCGATATACAGCACGATGGCCTTCATGTAGGCGATGGTCACAGCCCTGTAGGCCATATCCTGATAAACGCCGTCGTCGCTCAGTTCGCCTATTTCCAGGCATTTGTCCAGCAGCCGTACGGCCTGCCTCAGGGCTTCCTTGCACTCCACCATGCCGCTGGCCAGGTTGAGGTTGGTGATGTAGGGCTTCAGCTGCCGTGCAAAATCATCGTCATACACGCCATAGACAAACGGCTTTGTCTTGTCGGGGATGATGGTGCAGAAGTTCACCCGTGAGAGCGTGCCGTCCACCAGTCGGTTCTTGAAGAATCTGATGCCGGCCTGAATGGTTGACGAGGCGTTCCAGTTCCAGCGCACCTGCACCCTTGCCGTGACGCTGCCTGTACCCACACGCTCCTGGCCGTATCTGCCGTTGTCGAAGCACAGGCAGATGATTTTGCCGATGTCCTTGCTGCCGTTGGTCTGCAGCTGCTTGAGCAGGGCCAGCTCTTCGAGGTTGGTATAAAGATACCTGCCCCCAGCATCCTTCAGGCGTTGCACAAAGGCGGCATTGGTCATGTCGCTCACCAGCACCTGCACACTCAGGTCTTCGGGCCGCCGTGGCTTCTCCTTGTTGGCACTGCGCTGTTGGGTCAGGTCTTTCCACTCCTGCTCACGTTTACGGTTGATTTCGTCTTGCTCCACGATGTCGGCCACGATATATTCTATGGGCTTGTTGACACTGGCCTTGCCGCTCGACTGCCGTGCCATGGTGACACACATGAAGGTGGGCTCTTTTTCCGTGCCGTCAACAAGACAGAATTTCACGTTGTGCAGATGTATGCCCAACGACGGAAACACGGCATTGGCCACGGCAGGGCGGCACACCTCAGGCACGTTCTTGGTGAGCAGGGCTATCAGCGGCGGCAGTCTGGCAGGCATCTGTGGCGGACGGTCGCCCTCGGCATCATCAGCGGCACAGCTACACTCCATCCTGTTTCGTGCCTGCTGGATGGCCCTCTCCACCACCTTGGGCATCACCTTGTACTGCGACCTCTGGCACGCACTCTGTATGGTGCGCATCCACTTACTCCTGGCCTCTCCGTAAGTGGGCAGCACCCGGCATATCCACAGTGGGTCGTCGTCGCACACATAGCGCAGATGGGCGGCCATGGTAAAAATGAAGCTGTTGCGCGAACCATGCGCAGGCACACCGCCCATCTGTTCGCAGAGGCTCTCCACCAGCAGGTCGTAGGGAATGCCGTCGTAATTGTCGGGATAGGTGTTGTTCCCTTCGTCCATCCCGGGCAGCGATGGTATGGGCTGTGGCAGGCAGTCCGACTGAGGTGTGTGGACCGGCTGCTGCGGTTCAGGGGCAGACATTTGCTCCACATCGGCTACGGGTGCGTCAGGCTGCAGGTTGTCTTGTCCGAATAGAGCCTCGTCGTTGATGAACAGCCAATAGTCTTCGGGCACGCAGAACGACATGCGGGCCATATCTTTGGTGCAGGCATCCACCTGCAGCTGCAGCAGTTGCATGTAGTATGTCTGTGCCGTCACGATGTCCATGCCCTGGGGTATGACAAGCACCAGTCGCAGACCCTCAAGGCTCGGTGTGACATGTGCTGCCACCAGTATTGTCCGGTCGATGCGCTGCATGGTCTGTTCAAACAGTGCTCTGGGGTTCTCCACATGGTCGATGTCCATCATGATCAGTCCCGAGGGGATGGCCTCGTCGTTCTTGCGACGCCCGTTGCTGAACACGGCGTGCCAGCAGAATGCGGGCAGACGGCGTTTCATGGCACCAACCTGTTTCTGCATCTCCTTGATGCGCTGCTCCGCTTCATCATCTCCCTGGCATGATTTTTCGCCTGTGGCAGCACGGTTGTCAGCAAGCTGTGCCTGCATCTCATGCATCCGCTGCATACACTCGGCTATCTGGCGGCATGTCAGTTTCACATCGGCACGCCTTATCGCATTATAGAACAACTGGCGGTCGGCCTCAACCACCTTGCTGGCCACATTGTTTACAAATCCGAATCTATACATCATTTTCTGTGTTTTATTGAATTTGACATGAAGGGTGCGGTGCATCACCACCGCACCCCCTTCAACCATCATTCATCAAACAGCTCTCTTCTGTCGAGCGTTATCTCACCCAGCACCACGGGCAGCAGCTCCACGAGTCGTTGCTCGGTGGTGGTGCGATGTTCCACCACAGGCACCTTCAGCTGTATGATATAGTGGCGGGTGGTGCGTTTCACCTTGTAGCCGTCGCCCTGTGCCACATTGTTGATTTCGGGCGGCAGCACCACCCGGCAGCGTTCTGCAAACCGGACACAAGCATTCGTCGATATGCAGATGCAACCCTGCATCTTTCTTTCGGCGGGCAGCACCTGGCAGTCGATGGGCAGGTTGCTGTCAAAACAAAACTCCTTGTCGCCGATTGTGGCAACACCAATGAATTTCCTTTCATTTTTTTTCATGACATTTCTCTTTTTTTTTGTTATTCCTATAAAAAACTCTTCATTTCCATCAACAGATATTTGCGGATGTAGTAGGTGGCAAAGGTCTTGAACGATGCCCCATTCTTATACCGCAAGGCAGCCACGCACAGTCCGAGATAGGCTGCCTGTTTCAGGTCGTCGAGGCAGAATCCCCTTTTGCAGTATCTGTGTGCCCAGGCATCTGCGTATGCCATCATGTCGGCACTTATCAGCGTGCGCTGTGCTGCGGTGAGGGATGTCGGTTCTGCCTTGGGCCGTAGCGTTTTCCTTCCTTTCATGGCCCATGTCAAGCTCTGATGACCAGCACCTGCTGGCGGTTCTTACCTGCATTGTATGACACATGCACCCAGCGTTTGCCCTGTGCGTTGTGCTCCAGAATGAGCTGGTCAAACCGGCAGTTGTCCATGATGAAGTGCATCATCTCGATGGCCTGTCGCGCACTCTCGGTGCGTATGTCGGCAGCCTGCCCCAGCATGTGCTGCGAGTTGCGCGCCCCCTTCACAAGCGTGTTGAGCCGGGGACAGCGGTAGCCGCTGTTGATGATGACGGGCGACTGCAGGTGCTGGCGCAGCGGTTCGAGCACTTCCAGACAGAGCTGTCTCAGGCAGTCAACGGCCTCGGGCGGTGCCACGTTGGTCACATGGTGCAAATCGGCTGTGGTGGAGCGTTGCATCTCGTCGAGCGTGAAATGTGGCGACAAATTCCTGTTCTTATCCATTTTGTCCTGTTTTTTTTTAAGGTGGCTGTCCTTTTCAGCCACCATGTTGAGTTAAACTTTTTGTTTGTTTTGCCGGCTTGTTGTCTGTCAGACGTTGCAAAGATAATTACAGATGGTTAGCCCTAAAAATGCCAACGGACACAGCGGACAAGGCACCATCACATGGCGGACAGAAATCTGCATCACAGCGGACAAAATGGATTGTTGTGGGGTATAAAACACAAAAAAATCAGCGAAATCGAGAGAAACCCCGCCTTCGCTGATTGCTGAAGCCCAAGCATGATTTCAAGCTACATGTTCTGCTTGATCATCTTGGAAAAACTGCTGGCTATCAACCTTCGGTTATTGATAATATTCGACCGGCTCCAACGCTGAAAGTCATCGCCATTGCGCTGGATAAACTTGGTCAGCGTTGAATCTTTCACCTGAGTCTGCCACAAACGACTGCACAGGGCATTGAACTTCTTGGCCGTTCCAATCCAATAATTCTCATGCACAAGCACGGCCAGAAACGCAAACACACAGTCGGCATGCTGCTCGGGGTTGTCGGCCATCACGACGTCCATGAGGGCGATCAGCTTGTCACGGTCACCGCTTCTGAATTCGGTCTGGCCAATCTCCTCACGAGTGAATCGGCAGGGAGGCACTGTGTGCTTCACTTCCAGGGCATCCATCCTCAAATACTCCAATTCGATGGACTTCCTGCCCAGCAGCGTGCGCAGGTCGGAAAGGTCCCAGCCCGTTTTCTTCTGGATTTCCTCTACTGTAGATTTCAAGTTGTCGATAACCACAGTGCTCCTTATCTGCATCCCCCCTTTGAGGATGCATCTCACAGATTTGATGAAGTTCACCATGTTGAAATCGGGCTGGCCATTCTCTTTATCGCAGATAGCCACCAAACGCCCTCCAGATTCACCATGCGTCTTGCTTGATGCCACTTTGACATCATGTGTATCTACAGAACCGCCTGAAATACATGAAAACAGAGGACTGCACAACGCAAAGCCAACGACAACATTACATAACGCTCTCTGTGGACGATTTACCATTCTGGGGGTTGCTTGAATTGAATTAGACCTTGTTTGTGTGCAGGTACTATTACAACGCAGGTTATTATTCCTTTCACTATAATAACTACGTTTGGGCAACACAAAACCAGGAATGACACCCCGCCTGAGCAAGTAAGCTTGAATTGAATCAGACCTTGTTTGTGTGCAAGTACTATTACAACGCAGGTTATTATTCCTTACACGATAATAACTACGTTTGGGCAACACAAAACCAGGAATGACA
>SFEK01000015.1 GCA_004557285.1 Bacteroidales bacterium
CGGAAATGCAAATAAAAACAAGTTTTCCTTTGTCATTTCACTCGTTTGGATAAAAATCTCACGCTCAAAAATGAAAACAATCTTTTCATTTTATTCGCTTAATCGATTTTTTACACTATCTTTGAATAAGATAGGCGGCACCTCAACAATAAAAAAGTTAATTAAGGTTACAATCTGCAATTCTTATCTTTGCAGATTGTGCATTGTCTTCGGTTTGCACTATCTTTGAATAAGATAGGCGGCACTCGGAAATGCAAAGAAAAACAAGTTTTCCTTTGTCATTTCACTCGTTTAGATAAAAATCTCACGCTCAAAAATGAAAACAATCTTTTCATTTTATTCGCTCAATCGATTTTTTACACTATCTTTGCAGAAAATTAATTGCAATTAAGATGAAAATAGCTTTGATAGGCTATGGCAAGATGGGCAAGATGATAGAACAGATTGCCTTGAGCCGTGGTCATGAGATTGTAAGTGTCATAGATATTGACAATCAACAGGATTTTGACAGTGATGCTTTTGCATCTGCCGATGTGGCCATTGAATTTACCAACCCTACAGCCGCCTTTGGCAATTATCTGCGTGCTTTCAAGCACCATGTCAAGGTGGTTTCTGGTTCTACAGGGTGGATGAAGGAACATGGTGACGAGGTGAAACGGTTGTGCAACGATGAGGGGCAGACGCTCTTCTGGGCTTCCAACTTCAGTGTGGGGGTGGCCGTGTTTGCTGCCGTCAACCGCTATTTGGCAAAAATCATGAACCAGTTTCCGCAATATGAGGTGTGCATGGAGGAAACACACCATGTGCATAAGCTCGATGCGCCCAGTGGTACTGCCATTTCGCTGGCCGAAGACTTGACGGCGCTGCTCGACCGTAAAGACCAATGGGTGAACGGCACACTGACGCATCCCGACGGCAGTGTGACGGGACAACATGCGGGCAAGGACAATGAGATTGTCATCGACAGCATCCGCAGGGGCGAGGTGCCGGGCATACATACCATCACCTATGACAGCGAGGCTGACCGAATCACGATTACTCACGATGCCCATTCGCGCAAGGGATTTGCTCTTGGTGCCGTGCTTGCCGCCGAATATACGGCCAATCACCAGGGATTGCTGACCATTGCCGACATGTTTGATTTCTGACAACTAATTACATTTTGTGATGAAAAACAATAACAAGAAAACGCTTGATATGAAGAAACAGTGGCTCAAGTTTGTCGCTGTGCTTGTGCTTTATCTGTTGTTCCTGCTCTGGGTGGGCAGCTGGCTTGGCCTTGTGGTCGTGCCCTTCATCTATGATGTCTATATCTCCAAGAAAATTCGTTGGCAGTGGTGGAAAGACGAGGAAGGCCTGGTGCGATTTGTCATGTCGTGGGTCGATGCCCTCGTGTTTGCACTGGTGGCGGTGTATTTCATCAACCAGTTTTTCTTCCAGAACTATGTCATCCCGTCGTCATCATTGGAGAAGTCGCTGCTCACTGGCGACTACCTCTTTGTGAGCAAGGTGAGCTATGGGCCACGCATACCCCAGACTCCGCTCACCATGCCGCTCACACAGCACACCCTGCCCGTGTTTGGCTGCAAGTCGTACATCGAATGGCCGCAGTGGGACTACCGCCGCGTGAAGGGGCTGGGCAAGGTGCAGCTCAACGACATCGTGGTGTTCAACTATCCTGCCGGTGATACCATTGTGGCTGAACCGCAGTGGCAGGCTGCTGATTTCTACCAGATGTGCTACTCTTTCGGCTATCAGTTGGAGGAAAACCATCCCGTGCTCGATTCGCTGACCGCACAGCAACAACGCCACTGGTATGAACATATCTATACGATAGGAAGAAAATACATTGCAGACAACCTGCATACCTATGGAAGGATAATGACGCGGCCTGTTGACCGCCGTGAAAATTATGTGAAACGATGTGTGGGATTGCCCGGTCAGACGCTGCAAATCAAAGACCGCATTGTATATCTCGACAACAAGCCCAACAAAGAACCCGAGAATGTGCAATATACTTATCGCATCAAGTTGCTGCAGAATCTGCCTGATGACTTGATGAAGGATCTGGGCATCAGTATGGAAGACTTGTCGAGCTTGAATGAAAATGGCTATATGCCGCTCACCAAGCGTGCGGCCGCCACATTGGCCAAACGCAAAGACCTGGTGGCCGGCATCTCGCTCAACACCGATGCCTCGACGGGTGACGTCTATCCATTGAATGCCCATACGGGATGGACAAGAGACAACTACGGACCGGTGTGGATTCCGCAAAAGGGCAAGAGCATCAAGCTCGACCTGAACAATATTGCCATCTATGAACGCCCGATACGCACTTACGAGGGCAACGACCTGCAGGTGAAGGACGGCAAGATATTCATCAACGGCAAACAGACCGACCAATATACCTTCAAGATGGACTACTACTGGATGATGGGTGACAACCGGCACAATTCGGCCGACAGCCGTTATTGGGGATTCGTGCCCGAAGACCATGTGGTGGGCAAGCCGATTTTCATCTGGTGGAGCAGTGACCCTGACCGTGGCGGATTCTCCGGCATCCGATGGAGCCGAATATTCAATATGGTAGATCATATCAAATAACAGCAATAAGAATTATCATTTGAGAAATGCACTCAAGTTTGTGATGGCGTTGATAGTCACAATCTTGCTGATGTTGACTTTTCGCGCAGTGGCGTTTACCGTGTTTACGGTAAACGGTGCTGCCTTGTCGCCCGATTTCGTGGCCGGCGACCGTGTGCTGGTCAATCGTTGGAGCTATGGCCTGCGTATTGGAAACGGCGGTCTTGATGGTGGCACACGCTGGTTGGCGTCTGCCGTGGAAAGGGGTGATCTGGTGGCCTATAACTGTCCGCCAGACTCCCAACACTGTATCACCGCACAACCGGTGTTCATCGGCTATTGCAAAGGAGTGCCTGGCGATACCGTGAAACTGAAGAACATCGACCTGACATTGCCTGGCAAGCAGCACCCTGTGACGGTGAGCGCTGCCAATGCCAGGATGCTGGCATTTCTCTACAACCGCTATGAGGGAAAGGCAGCCAGGGCTGTTGACGGTCGTCTCTTTGTGGATGGCGTGGATGTCAGAAAAGCTTCGTTCTCACGGGATTACTACTGGTTCCTGACGGGAAGGAAAGACAATTGTGCCGATTCTCGTTTCTACGGCCCATTGCCCGAGGAATGTGTCATTGGCCGTGTCAGCATGTTGCTTTATTCCATTGTGCCGGCTTGTCCGCTGTTTGAGCGTCTGCGACACGACCGGTGGTTGTTGTTCATCAAGGATGGGGCCAAGGCCTCTCACCGTTAATTGGAATGTGTTATGGCATCGAGAGCAATCCTTTCAGTGACTTATTTCGGTCCTGTGCAATGGTATCAGAAATTGAACCGCTATGGCCATGTCATGATTGAGCGTTACGATAGTTTCATCAAGCAGACCTATCGCAACCGTTGTGTCATTGCCACTGCCAATGGTCTGCAGGCACTCACTGTGCCCGTGGAACGCATGGAGCAGCACGACGGACAGCCCTTGCAAAAATGCATGGTAAAGGATGTGCGCATCAGCAATCATGGCAACTGGCGGCATCTGCACTGGAATGCCTTGCAGAGTGCATACGGCGAATCGCCTTTTTTTGAATATTATGCGGACGACCTGCGCCCTTTCTTTGAAAAGGAGTGGACCTATCTTTATGATTTCAATATGGAGATTTGCGCCAAGATGTGCGAGCTGCTCGACATTGAGCCTCATGTCACGCCTACTGACGACTATTGGCCGTCGGGCGATTTGCGCCTCGCTCAAACCGATGACTATCGTGATGTCATCCGTCCGCGTCGCCCCTTGCCTGATGAACATTTTGCTCCCAAGGAGTATTACCAGGTGTATCGTGGGCGTCATGGGTTTTTGCCCAATCTCAGTGTGCTCGACTTGTTGTTCAATATGGGCAACGAGAGTGTTTTTTATCTCTGACAATACCAACTTATAAATTTAAGCCTATGTATAACAAAACATTGAAAACAGTTGTTTGCCTCATGGTAGGCGTATGTCTGATGAGTTCGTGTATCGGTTCGTTCGGACTGTTCAACAAGATGTTGAGCTGGAACAAGAATGCCACAAACAGCAAGTTTCTCAACGAACTGATTTTCCTTGTCATTTCTCCCGTTTATGTGATTTGCGGCACGGCAGATGTATTGGTGCTCAACACCATTGAGTTCTGGTCGGGCAGCAATCCCGTGGCCGCCAACATCGGCAAGACGGAAAGCATATTGGGCAGCGACGGCAAGCTGTATGCCGTAACCACGCTCAAAGATGGCTATGAAATCAAGGATGCCGATGGAAATGTCGTGAACTTCATTTATAACGAGAAAGACAACACCTGGTCGATGGAGCAGGATGGCGTGAAGACTGTATTGCTGAAGATGAAGGGCAACGACCGTGCAGAAATCTATCTGCCCAACGGCAAGAGCATGGACGTGAGCATCGACCAGCAGGGCGTGTATGAAACACGCATGGCGCTGAACGACGGTTGCTTCTTTGCGTGGAATTGAGCCACACACTTAGCCACGTCTTGATTTTTCAGTACATTCGGGGCATAGCCCTTTGATGACATAATTGATGTTGCGAAGCGTGAATCCGTCGGGAAGCTGCACTACAGGCACATGGATATGCTTGAGGCAGAATGTGCGTTGGCAACATTCACAATAAAAGTGGGTGTGCTCATGTTCGATGACACAGTCGCAGTCGTCGCCACATACATTGTATTTCAGGCTTCCGCTTCCGTCGTCAACAGCATGAATCAGTTTGTTGAGCAAAAATGTGGACAGGGTTCGCGAGATGGTACTTTTATCCACCGTTGGCAGCAGTCGCTCCAACTGGGGTAAAGATACCGTCTCGTCGCCACGGCACATGGCCCGCAGGATGAGCAGGCGGGTGGCCGTGGGTTTGATGCCCCGGTGCTTCAGTTTTTCGATATAATATTCTTCGTTAACCATCATTTTGAAATCTGACAAAACAGGTTTCTGTACACGTCTTTAGAAACTTCTCAGCCAGGCTTTCAGTTCCAGCTGCATTTCGTTGTGGTATTTGAAACTGTCGCGGTTGCCCCAGCCATGTCCTCCATTGGGATATACATGCAGGGTGGCAGGCACATCGTGGCGGTAGAGTTCGATGTAATAGTTTACGCCGTTGGCAGGCAACACCACATGGTCGTCGTCGCTCAGTGCGATAAATGCGGGTGGGGTGATGCGGCTCACCTGTTGGTCGTTGCTGTATTCCTTTTCATCTTTCTTCTTGGGCTTCTCTCCCAGAAAATTGTCGTGAGACCCCTTGTGGGTGATGTCGGGCATCATGGTGATGACGGGATAAAACAGTATCTGGAAGTCGGGCAGGGCATCTCCTTTGGCATGTGTGGCAATGGTAGATGCCAGGTGTCCGCCTGCAGATGAGCCCATGATGCCAATCTGATTGCTTTTCAGGTTCCATTCCGCAGCATGTCGTCTTGCCACCCTCACTGCTTCTTCGGCATCAGAAACGGGAACTTCAAAGTTGCCGTGGGGCATGCGGTATTTCAACACGATGGCGGCAATGCCCATGTTGTTGAAGAAGGGAGCCCAGTCGAAACCTTCGTGGTTCATGGCAAGATGTTGGTAGCCGCCACCCGGGCAGATGACCACTGCACGGCCCGTGGCCTCTTCTTTCTTGGGCAGGAAAACCCATATTTTTGCGGTGTCTTCAGGGTTGTTGCTTTCCACCGTAGGGCGGTTGGGCCATAGCGTCATGTCAAACTTTTTTTGTGCCGTTGCCGGCATGAACAGAGAGGCAATAACTGTCGTCAATGCTATTTTCTTTACACTCTTGGAGATAATCTTAATCATGAAAAATGAGTTTTTTTTGATTTTTAATACCACAGTTTCTGCAAATGTAAGCATTTTTTCGTAATATTGCACCGACAAACCCCAACAATTAGGATTTATAAAACAAGGATTGATATTTTTAAGGAATAAAAAGATGAACCTGATAGACAAATTCAAGTATTGCCCCGTGTGTGGCAGTTCGCATTTTGCGGCGAGTTCACCCAAAAGCAAAAAGTGCAACAATTGCGGTTTTGAGTATTTCATGAACCCCTCTGCTGCGGTAGTGGCTTTTATCACCAACGACAAAGGCGAGTTGTTGGTGGAGCGTAGAAAGATGGAGCCTGCCAAGGGTACACTTGATTTGCCTGGTGGCTTTTCGGATATTCTCGAAACTGCCGAAGAGAGCATCGTGCGCGAGGTGATGGAAGAAACGGGATTGAAGGTGACCAATGCCAAATACCTGTTCAGTCTTCCCAATGTCTATCGCTATTCAGGACTGGATGTGCAGACTCTCGATTTGTTTTTTGCCTGCGAGGTGGAAGACCAGGATCAGCTGCAGGCCATGGATGATGCGGCCGAATGCCTTTGGCTCAAGCCCGAAGACATTCACACCGAGCAGTTTGGCCTGCGTTCCGTGCGCCAGGGCCTGTACCAATGGTTGGAAGGGAGACCGTAGTGTCTGCACCCCAAGAGCAGTCGGCATTGTGCTGATTTCTCCGCAGGAAAACATAAAAATATTAAAAAGTTTTCCCCAATGATTACATGATGTGAAAAAAACTTGGCGGTCATTAGTTTTTGTGATACTTTTGTATGAGAATTAACGTGTGCTGATACAAATGAATCGTTTCAAACTATATCTTGCTGTGGCCGTCTGCAGTGTTTTCACATCTTGTTTCAAGGATGAGCCCCTCAATGCCGAATGTGACATTGAGCAGGTGTATGTTCATCTGTCTGACCCTTCATCAGTGTTTTTCAATGCTGGTGATACCCTGTTGACGGTTTCATCGGATGTGCAGCGTATTGTCTTCAGGAAGAAGGACAATGCCGATGTTTCTCGTCTCGCCTTGTGGTTTCGTCTCACTGAGGGAGCAACCATCACCCCCACCAACGGTTCGGTACAGGATTTCAGTGACGACCGTGAAGTGACCTATCGGGTGACATCGCAGGACGGTCAGTGGCATCGCGACTATCAGGTGTGTTTCCGCACTTACGATCCTGTGAGTCGTTTCGATTTCGAGCATTTCCGTTTGGTCAACGGCAACAATGGCGGTCAGTATTATGTGTGGAGCGACTTGTACCCCGACGGCACAGAGGTGGCCAACTGGGCAACGGGCAATCCCGGCTTCAATATCAGCTGTGGTTCAGCCCTGCCCGAAGAATATCCCACCAGTCTGCTTGACGCTGGCTATGAGGGGCATGGCGTGAAGTTGACTACCCGTAGCACAGGGCCTTTAGGGGCTATGGTGGGCAGGCGCATAGCGGCTGGCAATCTGTTTCTTGGATATTTTGATGTGTCCAAGGCACTGACCAACACCTTGAAAGCCACCCATTTCGGTTTGCCTTTCAGTCGCAAGCCGCTTCGCTTCACCGGTTGGTACAAATACACTCCAGGCGACAACTATCAAGATGCCAATGGCAAGACCGTTGCAGCAAAGGTTGACAAGGCCAGTGTCTATGCCGTGTTCTACCGCAACAAAGACAAGGATGGACATGATGTCATGCTCTATGGCGATGATGTCATGACCAATGCCCACATCGTGGCTGTGGCAAGAATGGCAGAAGTGTCGCCGGCAACCGAGTGGACACATTTTGATATTCCCTTTGTCTATTCACAGGAGATAGATGCCGATGCGCTCAACAGTCTGGGATATAACCTTGCCGTGGTGTTCTCCTCGAGCGAGGACGGCGACCTGTTTTGCGGTGCCATCGGCAGCACATTGTGTATAGATGAGGTTAACGTTGAATGGGAGGAGGTAGAGCCATGAACAGCCATCGAATCATCAGCAGTCTTTTTCTTCTTGTCTTGACCGTTTTGCCGATCAGGGCAACAGCGCTTGTTGACAGCTTGCAGTGTGGTTTCCGATTGGGCTATAATGTCGGAGGCACAGCCCCTGTAGGCATGCCAGCCACTATCCGCAGTATGAACAGCTATGTACTCACCCCGAGTTTTTGCATAGGAGCAGATGTCAGTCGTCAGTTCAACCGGCGTTGGGGACTGGTGGTTGGTGTCCATTTGGAAAACAAGGGCATGAACATCGATGCAACGGTGAAAAATTATCATATAGAGATTGTGCGTGGCGGCCAGCGTCTGGAAGGTATGTTCACGGGCAACAACAAGACCAAGGTGGAGCAATGGATGTTCACCCTGCCCGTGATGCTGTCATACACTGTGGCCCAAGATCTCTGTTTGCGTTTCGGTCCTTACGCCTCGTATGTGGTGAGTCGCGATTTCAGCGGCTATGCCTATGACGGCCGTCTGCGTGTGGGCAATCCCACCGGACCCATGGTAGAGTTGGGTGGCGACAGCAAGACGCGAGGCTCCTACGATTTCTCCAGTTCCTTGCGCCGTATGCAGTATGGAGTCTTGATGGGTGCCGACTGGCGTTTTGGCCGCCGTTGGGGCACTTTCATCGACCTCTCATGGGGCTTGACGGGAATATTCCATTCCTCGTTCGATACCATCGAGCAGACCCTGTATCCCATCTATGGCACCATAGGTCTCACCTACCGTATGAAATAATAAGAGGTGGCTTTGCAGCCACACATTTGATATTGATTATTGTCTAATGATTAAAAGAAAGGTTTATTATGAAGAGAATTTTTACATTTTTTGCTATGGCGGTGGTGGCCATGACAACCCTTGCCGCCGATTATACCGACCAGCTGGCCATCAGCATCAGTGGCTTCCCCTCAGGCAGCGCTGAGGCCACAGTGTCTGTCAACCAAGAGGAGGGCTCCGATGGCCTTTACACCATTGTGCTCAAGCAGTTTTCTTTTGGCCAGATGCTCATCGGTGATGTCACCATGACCCATGTCAAGGGCCATTCCACCGACGGTATGGGCGGTTATGTGTTTTTTGAAAAAACCGAGCAGGATGCCGACATTACCAATGGCGGCGACATGGCTCTGCTGCTTGGCAACAAGGTGCATGTCACCATCAACGAGGGCAGCTGCATGAACAGCGAGAGGCTGTATCTCTCTTTGAGCATGCCCATCACCATGATGGGATCCACCATGGACATTGCGGCAGAATTTGGCACCAACCCCTTCGGTTCAGGCGAAACCCCCGATGAGCCTGCCGACCCGGCCGTGATGGTGGATTATACCGACCAGTTGGTAGTCAATGTGGCTGGTCAGGAACTGCCTGCTCAGGAGGCGACGATAGCCGTAGGACAGGCTGACGACGGCACCTATACCTTAGCATTGAAGAACTTCTCTCTTGAAGGTATCGGCGGCATCGGTACGATCAAGGTGAGCGGAGTGCAGGGCACAGTGGCTGATGGCTATATCGCCCTTCATGCCGAGCAGACTGTCACGGTGGCAGCAGGCGATGATGCAGATACCTCATGGACCATGGCGGGTGTCCAGGTGCCTGTGGTGTTGGATGCGCAGCTCACCGCCGACAAGCTCTATGCGGTGATTGACATCAATTTCATGGGGCAGCTCACGGTGAAGGTTGTCTTCGGCACTCCTGTTTCAGCAGGCATCAAACAGCTTTCAGTGGATAATGCCACCCGCAAGGTGTACGATGTCAACGGGCGCCGCCTCAACCAGCTGGGCAAAGGATTGAACATCGTTTGTGGAGCTGATGGCCATACGGTCAAAGTCGTGCGCTGAGTATAAAAAAACAAAAATCCCAAGCATAAATGATGATGTTTGGGATTTTTTATGTAGTTTTGTTGCGTCATAACCAACGTCACCGTGTCATGGAAAAGTTTATCCATTATGTGTGGAAACACAAGATGTTTCCCCTTGCTCCCCTTCACACCACCAAGGGCGAACTTGTCGAAGTCATCGACTGTGGGTTGCACAACAGCGATGCAGGCCCCGACTTCTTCAATGCCAAGATGAAGATTGGCGGCACGCTGTGGGTGGGCAATGTGGAGATGCACGACAAGTCGTCTGACTGGTATGTCCATGGCCATGACAAGAATGAGGCATATAATAATGTGGTGCTTCATGTGGTGGGGCAGGCCAATGCTGAGGTGTTCACCCAGAATGGCCGGCAGTTGCCGCAGATGGTGCTCGCCGTGCCACAAAAGGTAAAGGACAGGTATCAGCAGCTCATTGTCACCGACAATTATCCCCCTTGTTATGCCATCATCCCACAGTTGAGCAACCTCATGCTGCACAGCTGGATGAGCCGTTTGCAGACTGAGCGGCTTGAGCGCAAGACGCACGATATCTTTCAGCGGGTGACTCGCTGCGACGGTTCCTGGGAGTCGGCATTCTTCGTCACCATGGCTCGCAACTACGGCTTTGGTGTCAACAGTGATGCCTTTGAGACATGGGCCTATCATCTGCCCTTGCAGCAGGTGGCCCATCACCGTGATGACCTTTTCCAGATTGAAGCACTGTTCATGGGGCAGGCCGGACTGCTTGATGAGCAGACCATCCCTGAGTGTTATCGAGAAGAAGCCCTTCAGGAAGGTTATTTCAACCGTCTGGCTGCTGAGTATCGTTTTCTGGCCCATAAATTCCAATGGAAACCCATGCCATCACGGCTGTGGCGATATCTGCGTCTGCGCCCTCAGAATTTCCCGCACATTCGTATCTCACAGTTGGCCACCTTGTATCATTCGCGCAAGAGCGATTTGAGCCGGCTGCTGGAGTGTGCCACGATAGAACAGGTCAAGACCTTGCTGGCCACGCATGTCACTCCTTATTGGGAGACCCACTACACCTTTGGCAGCACCAGCTGCACCACGGCCAAAAACATCTCCGACTCATCGCTCAATCTGCTCGTCATCAACACGGCGGTGCCCATGCTCTTTGCCTATGGGCGGCATCGCAACGACGAAAAACTCTGCGACCGTGCCTTGGGTTTCCTTGAGCAGTTGAAGGCCGAGAACAACCGCATTGTGCGTCTGTGGCAGCAATGTGGATTGGTGGTTCATACGGCAGGCGACAGTCAGGCCCTCATCCAGCTGAAAAAGGAATATTGCGACAGAAAAGACTGTCTGCGCTGCCGCATAGGTTATGAATTTCTGAAAAGATGAAAGGCTTAGCAATAAAAACATAAAAAGAAAAACATGAAGAAAATGATGTTATCTCTGTCCTGCGTGGCGATAGCCATGGCAGGTTATGCCCATCAGACGGGCATGTTGTGTAATGCAGGAACTGCTGTTGATGCGATGGTTTCGACTGTGCAGCAGACTTATCCGGCACGAGAGGGTGACATGGCTCCTGATTTTGTATTGAAGGACATCAACGGCAACGATTTGTCGCTTTCTTCCCTTCGTGGCAAGTATGTGGTCATCGACTTTTGGGGCTCATGGTGTGGATGGTGCATCAAGGGTATGCCCGAGATGAAGAAGTATTATGCAAAATATGCTGACAGGATGGAAATTCTGGGCATCGACTGTGGAGATTCCGACCAGCAGTGGAAAGAGGCCGTGGCCAAGTACCAGTTGCCGTGGAAGCATGTCTATAATCCACGCGAATCAAAATTGCTCGCCTCCTATGGCATCGAGGGCTTCCCCACCAAGATGGTCATCGACCCCCAAGGCAAGATCGTCAAGATTGTCGTTGGCGAAGACCCCGTGTTTTATACCTTCCTCGACCAGTTGTTTACTGCCCAATAAAGTGCAACTGGTGTGACCGATAAGTCACACCAGTTGCATGGCTGATTTGTTTCTTTCAGATCACCCTGTGCCGTATGCAGTATTTTTCCGTGTACTGATATTAAATGTTAAGTTGCATTAATAAGTGTTTTTGTATGAGTAAAAATGTAACCGTTACACTGTAAATTGAGCGAAAAACCACTTTTTTTGATAAATATCAATCATTTTTCTTCATTTTTTTAGCAAGTGAAAGAAAAAACCTATATATTTGCAATCTCTAAACCTTAATTGGAGTAGAAACTCTGTGCCTAAAGCTAATCCAAAGCTCGTTGAAGCATAAAACAATGAGGTGAAAACTACCTTGGATGTCTGTTGTGACCATGAGCAATCAGATGTCTGAAGAACCAAAGATGACCTAAATAAAACAAAACAAAGCAAAAAAATAAGACTTGGGATGTGTCGCCAAACACAACCGCATCTCTACTTATGCCGATTAAAGACAACTATCACTCATGTATTAACCAATAATATTAGATATGAAAAAAATCACGAAGTACTATTCAGGCATCGGCTTGACGAAGACTTCTGTAGCCATTGGCCTTTCAGCGCTCTTGTGCGTGCCCACCGTGGGTCATGCCGAGGGAGTGGCAGCCAAGACACTGGCCACACAAGCTGTCCAGCAGAGCCGCAATGTGACAGGACAAATCGTCGATGAACTGGGCGAACCTATGATTGGTGTCACCGTCAAGGTGAAAGACTCCAAGACTGCCGCCATCACCGACTTTGACGGCAACTTTACCATAGCTGCCCAACCCAGTGATGTGCTGGAAATCTCGTACATTGGCTATAAACCGCTTTCGGTGAAGGCCAACAAGACTACCCTCTCTCTGAAAATGGAACCCGACAACACTGGTCTTGAAGAGGTGGTGGTCATTGGTTACGGTGTGCAGAAGAAACGCGACTTGACCGGAGCCATTTCTTCTGTGAAGAGCGAAGACATCACCATCTCGCCTATGCCCAACCCCGTTGAAGCCCTGCAGGGCAAGGTGGCTGGTCTTGACATCACACGCTCTTCAGGTCAGGCAGGTGCCTCAAGCACCATGCAGCTGCGTGGTACCCGTTCGTTGGAGGCTTCAGGCGACCCGCTCGTGCTGATTGACGGTATGGCAGGCGACCTCACCACACTCAACGCCAACGATATCGAGAGCATCGAGGTGCTCAAGGATGCCGCCTCTACCGCTGTCTATGGTTCGGCTGGTGCCAACGGTATCATTATCGTGACTACCAAGAGCGGCAAAGAGGGCCGTGTCAAGGTGAACCTCAACTCTTACATCGGTATCAACGGCTGGTCGACCGTGCCCAAGATGCACGATGCCAACGCTTACTTCAACATCAAGAAGCAGGCCCAGATAGCTGGCAATACCTATACCACCGATGAAATGGTGCTGGGCGAAGAGGTTTATGCCGCTTACATGAACGGTGAAACCATCGACTGGGCTGACGAACTGCTCAAGACGGGTGTCACCCAGAACTACTCGCTCTCAGTGAGCGGCGGTTCTGAAAAGACCAAGGCCTACATGTCAATGAACTTCTCGGGTGAGGACGGTCAGTATGACAACGACAACTACCGCATCTACTCCACCAACATGAAGATTGACCACAAGATCAACAAGATACTGAGCGTGGGTATGAATCTTCAGGGCAGCTACACCCACAAGAACACCGCTTACGCCAAATTGGAGACATTGCTGCGCACCAGTCCTATCGGTTCGTTGTATGATGAAGAGGGCAATGTCAATCCTTATCCCGTTGTGGGCGACAACAAGACGGTCAACCTGTTGGTGAACAACCACGGCACCTACCGTAACAACAACCAGAACACGAAGATTTATCTCAATCCCTACATCCGCATCAATCCGCTCAAGGGTCTCAGCTTTGAGAGCCGCCTGCAGGTGTCGCTCAGCTACAACAAGACCAACCGCTTCAACGGTATCGGTTCTTACACCTATTGGGGTGCCGACGACATGCCCGACGGTGTGACCACCAACGACAAGGTGAGCGCCAGCGTGGCCAACACCAATTCCTACAACTACAAGTGGGAAAACATCCTTACCTATAATTTCACCCTCGGCAAGGACCACGACTTCACGGTGATGGGTGCCACCTCATGGAATCATAACCGCAGTGAATATACCTATGCCAGCGCCACCAACATCACTTCCAACGAATACTTGTGGCACAACCTCGGTACAGGACAGAACCAGGTGGCCAACTCTTCTTACACCATGTCGAAGGGATTGGGCTTCATCGGTCGTATCACCTATTCTTATATGGGCAAATACTTAGCCTCAGCCTCTGTGCGCCATGATGGTTCTTCACGCCTGGCCGAAGGCAACAAGTGGGACACCTTCCCCGCATTCTCTCTCGGTTGGCGTATCTCTGAGGAGAAGTTCATGGAGAAGACCAAGTCTTGGTTGGACAACCTGAAACTGCGTGTGGGATGGGGTGTTACCGGTACTGCCTCTATCAGTGCCTATCAGACACAGAACCTGTTGGTACAGTCGTATCGCATCCTGGGCAACCAGACCTTGATGTCGTACAACTTCCCGCAGGAAATCGTTGACCCCAACCTGGGATGGGAAAAGTCTTATAACACCAACATCGGTATTGATGCCAGCTTCCTCAACGGCCGCATCAGTCTCACTGCCGACTACTACAACACCGTGACCAAAGACATCATCTGGCGAAGCCTTGTGCCCGTAACCAATGGCGGTTTCAACTCTTCAAGCCAGTACACCACAACCACCAACATCTGCGAGTCCAAGACCAACGGTATTGAGCTGACGCTTTCTGGTCGTCCATTCGTGGCCAAGAAAGAGGGCGACTTCACCTGGACCATCGACGCTACCTATACCTATGGCAAGGAGAAACTGACCAAGTTCTCGAGCGATGATGGCACCGACCAGTATGTCAACGGCAAGAATATCCTCAAGGTGGGTGAGCCTATCAACTCATTCTATGGCTACAAGCTCAACGGCGTATGGAAAACTTCAGATGCTGCTGAGGCTGCCATCTTTAATGCACAGCCCGGCGACCTGATCATCAATTGCGAAGACCTGAGCCGCCACGTTGATGCCAACGGAGAGGTTTACTACACTGGCGTGAACGCCGATGGAGAGACCGTGAGATATGATGCTTCCAACCCTTATGATGCTGCACAGGCCAGACAGGTGCTCGGACACTCTCAGCCCGACTGGACCATGGGTCTGAAAAACACCTTCACCTACAAAGGCTTCGACCTGAGCGTATATCTCTACTGGCGCTACGGACAGATGATCGACTACGGCATGCTGGGACAATACGACCCGACAGGTGCAAGCAACTTCCCAAGCTACTTCGACTATTGGACAGAGGAAACCGGCAACCAGAACCACCGCTATCCCGCACTGCACTCAGGCAAGTCTATCAGCCAATATACCGGTTATGATGGTCTGAGCTTTGTTGATGGCTCATTCTGGAAGGTGAAGAACATCACACTTGGTTACACCCTGCCCAAGCAGCTGCTCAAGAAGCTCAACATCGAGAACGTGCGTATCTATGGCACCATCACCAACCCGTTTGTATTTGCCAAGAGCGACCTGTTGAAGGACTATGACCCCGAAATGGCAGGTAGCCTCGACTACCCGTTGACCAAGCAAATGGTATTCGGATTGAATGTCACCTTCTAATCAGACAAGGGCATAACAATGATTATCGAATTAAAGTAAATAATACACAGCATTATGAAAAGAAAATTATTATATATGGCCATGGGCGTTGTAGGTATGATGGGGCTTCATTCATGCGACCTGGATGAATACAACCCTTCTGCAGGCTCCTCTACCATTGAGGATTTCGCCACATGGTCGGGATTGCAGACCAACTGCTATTCCACCCTGTATCATGAATTGTATTCCAAGGAAGACTTCCTCTTCTTCTCCGAATGCGGTACAGACCTGTGGCTCAATCTTGCCGACAAGGATTATGCTCAGCAGTATTTCTACTACGATGCCATCGGTGTGGCCAACAGTCAGACCCGCAAGACATGGCAGCAGGCCTATTCTGTCATCGCCACCTGCAACTCGGTCATCAACAATGCAGGCAACGTGAATGGCGGCGATGCCAATGCCATCAAAGTGTTGTCGGCTGAGGCCAAAACCATTCGTGCATTCATGCATCTGACACTCGCCACCTACTATGGACCAATTCCTCTTTGCACCTCAGAGGTGGGTGAAGTGGACAAGAATCCCAAGCGCAATACGCTGCAAGAGGTGTACAACTCCATTACTACCGACTTGAAGGAAGCTGCTGCCGACCTCGGCGTGGAGCCTTATGGCGGCAACTATGCCCGTGTGACCAAGAAGACCGCCCTCGGTCTGCTGGCCCGTGCCTATGCACAGGGTGCCGGTGAAGACCTTACCGAAAATGGCGTGTCTTACTGGCAGCGTGCCAAGGAAGTGGCTGAAGACCTGATCGCCAACAAGAACACCTACGGCTTGTATCTCTACGACAATGTAGATGACCTCTGGGCCCAGGACAACAACCGCAACAACAAGGAAAACCTCTTCGTGGCTGCTGGTCTCGATGCACAGGGTCCTGATGCCGGTATGGCCGGTTCTTACCTCAACTGCCAGAACTGGCTCTACACCTTCACCATGTGTGATCCCTACAACATGAATCTGCTCTACAAAATCCAGACGAGCATGAACAACTACCTCGGCACCAAGTCGGGTGGCATCATGGCACCTTCTAAATATGCCATCGATGTGTTCGGCGACTGGGACAAGCGTTATGAAAACTCTTTCCTCACCGCCTTTGGTTACTTCACCGTAGAGGGTATGGCAGCGCGCTCATTCGACAAGCAGACAGTGACTCTTTCCTCAGCCACGTTGAAGCGTTATGGCATGAATGAAGATTTTGCCAATGCCAAGGTTTATCCTTATGTGGCCATGAAGCAGGTAGAAAGCGCCATCGGCAAGCAGAATGTGGCCACTGGTATCTATGAGAAGGGTGGCAACCAGAACATCGTACCCACCAAGAATGCCTTTGTCATCGAGCAGCCCCTCGCCACCGACGAAGACCGTATCCTCATCTGGCTGTCCAAGAGCAAGCTCACCGACGAGGAGAAGAAACAGTACAAGTGTTTCGTGATGAACATCGACGACCTGTTTGATGCCGACGGCAACTACCGCAGCGAGCAGTGGCAGCCGGGCACCATGGCTACCAATGCCAACAAACTGTTCCCGTCGCTCATCAAGTTCAACTGGATTTATGATGGTGCCATGCGTGTCGATAATTATGAGTCGCGCAACGGCGACGTGGCCATCATGCGTGCCGCCGAGGTGTATATGATTGCCGCCGAGGCCAATGTGATGCTGGGCAATGCTTCTGCTGCCGCACAGTATCTCAAACCCCTGCGCGACCGTGCTGCCCGCACAGGTGTTGCTCCTGCACTCAGCAATCCCACCGAGCAGGACATCCTCGACGAGTATGCCCGTGAATTTGTTGGCGAGCACATGCGCTGGCCCGTGCTCAAGCGTCACGATGCCATCAAGAACGCCATCGCCAAGCACAACACCCGTGCCGCTTCCAACTGGAAGGATGCATATGTATGGAGACCTATTCCACAGTTGTTCCTCGACCAGATTTCCAACAAAGAGGAATTTGGTGACAATGGTTATGGCTACACCGCCAAGTCGGGTCTTGAAAACTTTTAATCCAAAATATGGGGGAGGGTAGTGATGCCCTCTCCCCTAACTGAAGAATATCCATTTATTTATTCACTAAAACATTTAATTATGAAAAAATTATTTACTATTGTGGCGGCTGCTATGATTTCAGCATCCGCATTTGCTCAGGCACATTGTGAGTGGACTGCTGCTCAGCTGCCTGCTGCCAAGTTTGCCACTGCCGACGAAGCTGTAGCTGCCGGTTACAACACCTTGTGGACATTGCCCGATTATCTTGGTATGCCCGCATGCGACCTTATCAACAATGAGAACATCCAGGTGTCTCTGCCTTTGGCTTACAACTACATGTCTGTAGGTAGCGGCAAGTATTCTGGTTCTAACTACACATTCAAGCTCATCATGGGTATGAACAACTCTACCCGCGACGGTATCGACCCCGACATGTTCCTTGAGGGCTTGGAGAACAACGACTATGTGCGCAAGGCAGCCGACTCAGACCAGGGCAATCCCGTTTACGATGCCATCATCAAGGTGAATGTGAAGTCTGCCAACTATGGTGCCATCACTCTGCGCTACAACCGCGGCGGCAACAACTCTGCCATGTATGTGGTTGACTCTACCAAATTGAAGAGGGTTCTCTGGAGCGTTACACGCTGTCCCGATGACAACATCCAGACCCATGTTGCACGTTTTGGTGTAGAGCCCGGTCACACCTATTACATCATGGCTTCTGAAAAAAGTTCTGTTGAGCTCTACGGCATTGAATACGACGAGTGTGCAGATGCTGACTACGAAGTGCTTGCTTCAGAAGAAAACTGCACAGACCTGTGGACAGCCGCTCAGCTGCCTGCTGCCAAGTTTGCCACTGCCGACGAAGCTGTAGCTGCCGGTTACAACACCTTGTGGACATTGCCTGATTATCTTGGTATGCCCGCATGCGACCTCATCAACAGCGGCAACGTCGTAGTTTCTCTGCCTTTGGCTTACAACTACATGTCTGTAGGCAACGGCAAGTATTCTGGTTCTAACTATGCCTACAAACTCATCATGGGTATGAACAACTCTACCCGCGACGGTATCGACCCCGACATGTTCCTTGAGGGTGTAGAGAACAACGACTATGTGCGCAAGGCTGGCGACTCTGACCAGGGCAACGTAGTCAACGATGCCATCGTGAAGATTTCTGTTCCTGCAGAGAGCACCTACGGACGCGTTATCCTCAACTACAACCGTGGTGGCAACAACTCTGCCATGTATGTGGTTGACCAGACCAAGAGCATGCAGGTGCTCCAGTCAACAACCCGCTGTCCCGACGATGCTGTCAAGACCCACGCTGCTGTCTTCAACGTACAGCCCGGTCACGACTACTATGTCATGTCTTCTGAAAAGGGTTCTACAGAGCTTTATGCTGTAGGTTTTTGCTCAGCTGCTGATGCCAAGTATGCTACACTCGGCACCACTGGTATCGAGAACGTAACTGTCAACACCGTAGTTCCTGCTGACGGCAAGATCTATTCTATCGACGGCCGTTTCGTTGGTAAGGACATGAACAACCTCGCCAAGGGCATCTACATCATGAATGGCAAGAAGTTCGCCGTGAAATAATCACCGCTGAACATGATTGATTAACATACGGGCTGAAGGCTTCAAGGCTTTCAGCCCGTAATTTGTCTGTACAAATCAAAATAATTCCATCAACAGTTGCATTGTATGGAAAAATCCTTTACCTTTGCATCATCAGAAAATTGATCATGATATAATTACTAACTACTAATACCAAATGATACAAATGAAAAAGAAGATTCAGAAGATGAGCCTGTCACTGGCCCTTTTAGGGTTTTCAACTGCAGTCTTGCCCGTTCAGGCCAAGATAGAAGGCAGTCTCGACCCAGAGTCGGTAGTGGCCCAATGGAGCAATGCCTCCACCTTTCCCAAGGTGATAGACATCAACTTCAGTGATTTGATCTGGCCTGGACAGACATGGACGGGCACCACGGGTAAGGACTGTCCCGAATATGCCGACAGTGCCTACGTCAATACCATTGTCCATGTGCCTGTCAACGGTGGGACAGATATCACTTATCCCGTGCTGTTCCATAACTGTACCTTTGCCAACAAGGAGAGCTACAAGGGATATGCCGGTGCCACATCGGCATTCTGCCGCCAATATTATCTCGGCGAGGCTCCTACGGGCAACAGTGATGCTACTTATAATAACTGGACCGTGCCGGGACACACCAACTACATTGAAGACAACATCGAGCGTGATGCCGATGGTGACCCCATCTATGGAGAAGCTGGTTTCGTGCAGTTCTGCCGAGACCCCTACATGCGCGACCCCGTGACCAAGAAGAAGGTGAGCATGCATGGCTGGATGGAAATCGACCATATCCCTTATGTGGAACGTGTGCAGTGGGCCTGGTCATCTACGGCATGGGGCCGAGGCATCAAATGCGATGTGAAGATAGGCGATGGCGACTGGAAACCCTTGGTGTGGATGGGCAGCAACAAACACAAGGATGGCTACACCGTGTTTAGCGACCAGGGCTATTTCATGGAGAATGTCATCGATGCGCACGACGTGTCTATCCGCTGGCGCGTGTGGGACGGCGACAACAGCAAGACCTTAGTGCAGGTCAACGAAGACGGTAGCTCGGCCTTCGGTGTCACCATCGACTCGCTGTCGCAGCAGCAGACGGCCCGCGTACATAAAATACAGATATTCGGCAGCGAGATTACTGCCGAACAGGCACAGTATGCCAAAGATCACCCAGTGAGGGATGTCGGCGTGCTCACCGACCTCAACCGCGGACAGCATGAGAAGCCCGATGCCGATGCCCCCGATGCCGATGCCCCGGTTGTGGCTTATACCGTGGCACAGGATGGCACGGGCGACTATACCAAGGTGCAGGAGGCCATCAATGCCGTGCCCAACGGGTCGCGCGGATTGATATACATCCGTCCCGGAGTCTATGAGGAGAACATTTATAGTGGCACCAAGTCGAGCAATGCCAAATTTATCAGCCTGATTGGCGAAGACAAGGAAACCACCATCCTCACCTCAGGTGTGGACCGTGGAGCCAATAATTCGGAAAATACCTACAACGACTGCGCCGCACTCAATGTCTTTACCCAGCGTTTCTATGCCGAAAACCTCACCATCAGCAACACCTCGGGCAATGTAGGACAGGCAGAGGCACTTTACACCTCAGCAGATGCCCATCTGTTCAACAACTGCATCATCAGCGGTTATCAGGATACCTACAAGGCCAACGTGGCCTCGAGAGGCTATTTCACCAATTGCACCATTGTGGGAGCCACCGACTTTATCTACGACAGTGGTCTGGAGTGGTTTGACGATTGTGAGATACGTTGTCTTCAAGGTGGAGGTTATATCACCGCAGCTGCCGATGCCGGCTTGAAGTTTACCAAGGTGTTCTATCCCGAACTGAGTGTTAGTCCGTTCTATGCTGGTCTTTTCTTCCGCCGCTGTCGGGTGGTGGCCGAAGATGGTGTCGAGGATGGCACCTACTATCTGGGACGCCCGTGGAAGGATAACTGTGGCACCATGTTCCTCAACTGCACCTTGGGCAAGCACATCAATCCCAAGGGATGGCTCGAATGGGATGGCCATGAACAAACCTGTGCTTACTTGGAATACAAGAGCATGGACGAAGAAGGCAACCTGATCGACACATCGTCGCGCGCTTCGTTCAGCCATCAGGCCACAGATGCCGAGGTAGAGGCCTATATGAATCCCGATTTTCTCTTCAACCTCTTCTCTGACGTGCCGTTCAACTATTCGTTCATTCTCAAAGGGGCTGCCGCTCCCACCAATTTCAAGGCCGATGGCGACACCTTCACTTGGGAGTCGGACGATATGGCAGCTGGCTATCTGATATATAAGGATGGACAGTTTGAGGCCTTCGTCACCTCGCCCACCTTTACCAAGGATGCCGCTTCCACTGCCGTTTATACCGTGTGCAGCGTTTCGCGCCATGGTGTCACCTCAGAAAAAGTGACCATGAAGGAGAAAGACCAGCTCACAGCCTTCCCCACTGCCGAAGGCTTTGGCAAGTATGCC
Source organism: Bacteroidales bacterium (assembly GCA_004557285.1). Taxonomy (GTDB): domain Bacteria; phylum Bacteroidota; class Bacteroidia; order Bacteroidales; family Bacteroidaceae; genus Prevotella. Next base: position 21,465 of record SFEK01000015.1, read on the forward strand.
ACTGGTGGTCGTGGTGGCAAGGTGGTGACAGTGACCACACTCGACGACAGCGGCGAGGGATCCTTGCGCTGGGCTTTCAACCAATATCCCGATGAACCGTTGACCATCGTCTTTGCAGTGAGTGGCGAAATCCAACTGAAGAGTCCGCTGAGCATCAAGCGTACCGACTGGACACTGGCCGGACAGACCGCTCCCGGCGAGGGCATCGTGCTTTCTCACAACAAGGTGAACTTTGGCGGTTCGCAAAACTTCATTGTGCGCAACATGCGTTTCCGTTCTGGAGCTACCGATACCGGCGGCAATGTGCTCACCGACCAGGCCTGCGGCGTGGAAAACTGCTCCAACTTCATCTTCGACCACTGCAACTTCGGCTGGTCGGTAGAGGAGAACATGAATACACAAGACAGTCACTTCCTCACCGTGCAATATAGCATCGTGCACGAAGGCCTCTATAATGCCGGGCATCCCAAGGGCGTGCGCGGCTATGGCACCCAGTGGGGCGGTTCGCCGGCCACTTATCACCACAACCTCTTGGCACACAACAATTCGCGTAGTCCTCGCTTCAACGGAGCCCGCGGCGACGACTATGTGGTGTTCATGGAATACATCAACAATGTGAACTACAATTTTGGTTCGGGTGGCGCCTATGGAGGTGAAAATACCGCTGATATCGTGAAATATAATGGCAAGAACTCAGCCCATGAGTGCAACTTCATCAACAACTATTACAAGCCCGGCAAGGCTTCACGCTCGGCAGGCAAGAACCTGTTCTTCACCTCGAGCTATGCACGCAGCGGTGCCACATCGTGGGCTCCTGCCAAGTGGTATGTCAACGGCAATGTCATGTCAGACGATGCCAATGCCACGGCAGACAACTGGAAGGCCGTGGGTGTAGAGACCTATTCGCTTGACGATATCCGTGTTGATGAGCGCATCGTCACCGAGACCCCCTATAATAAGTATTCTATCGACGGAGGTCGTGGCAACTACGATCCCGCCAAATACATGATGTATGGATATGCCACCGCCGAAGAAGCCTTTGACGATGTGGTGAATCATGCAGGCACCGTCAACCGCGACAAGGTGGAGCAGCGCATTGCGCAGGAAGTGGCCGATGGCACTTGTCTTTACGGAGGCTCTTTGGGAGCAGGCAAGGGCATCATAGACACCGAGAACGATGTCGAGGGCTTCTATGCCTATACCACCGACTATGCCGTGCCAGCCGATACCGATGGCGATGGAATGCCCGATGCATGGGAAACAGCACATGGCCTGAATCCAGCCACTGCCGACCAGAACACGCTCAACCGCGATGGCTACACCGCCTTGGAGGTGTATCTCAACAGCTTGATGGGCGAATCCATGTCTGCCGATTTCTCTTCGGGCATAGCATTCCCTGTCATGGAGCGTCCGCAGGTCAGCTTCAACCGTCAGACATCCATGCTGACCGTCAGCGACAATGTCATCGGTTCGCGTCTTCAGGTGTTCACCACCGATGGCCGTTTGCTCCGCAGCATGGTCATCACCCATGTGCAGACCCATCTCAGCGGTCTGCCCTCCGGCCTGCTTCTGATGCAGGTGAGCAACGGCATCACCTGTCCGCGCACCATCAAAGTAAAATATTGATAACATTAGGAGGTGACGTGTCTCACTTTACCTCCTAATGTTTTTTGTTTTTGGTGCGGTGAGACACCGCACCTCCTTCATTCACTGCTTAAGTGGATACCCTATTCACTCAGAGAGTACTATTTCAATCCATTTTT
>SFEK01000016.1 GCA_004557285.1 Bacteroidales bacterium
AAACTTTTTTTGAATGCGTATCGCTTCGTGCATCTCGTGTCGCACCCTACGTGGGTGCGTGGATTGAAACAGCTAATGACGGGTATTGTTTAACAACTACCCCAGTTCGGGATAAGAAATAGTTCATAAAAAAGTTGGTAGTCTCACAAATATTTTGTATCTTTATAGGTGAAAATCAATTAGTTACAAAAATATTTGATATGACTACCGATTACAAAGTTACAGAATTATTTTGTATTATAGACGAGTTTTGCAAACATTTTGATGCAGAAAATGCAGGAAATTTGCTGGAAGACAATAGCGGAGTGAAGCGTAGACGGCGTGCAGCATCGTTGTCCGACAGTGAAATCATGACCATTCTGTTGTATTTTCATTTTGGTACATTCCGCAATTTCAAGCACTACTACCTGTTCTTTATTAAGGGTACGATGAAGTCTTATTTTCCGAAAGCCGTGTCGTACAACCGCTTTGTGGAGTTGGAAAGCCGCGTGTTCTTCCAGCTCATGTTCTTCCTTAATCTGGGAGCTTTCGGAAGATGTACCGGCATAACATTCGTTGATTCCACGATGATACCCGTATGCCATAATCTCAGGAGATATGCCAATAAGGTATTCAAGGGAATTGCCACTGACGGAAAAGGAACTATGGGTTGGTGTCATGGCTTTAAGCTCCACCTTGCGTGCAATGACAGAGGCGAGATAATAGCGTTTGTACTTACTGGTGCAAATGTCAGCGACAAGGATCCGAATGTGTTCAAGGTTCTTGCTAAACGTTTGTATGGCAAGCTGTTCGCTGACAAAGGCTATATTTCACAGAAGCTGTTTGACTTCCTCTTTGAGGATGGAATACAGCTGGTGACAGGGTTGCGCGTAAACATGAAAAACAAGCTGATGCCGTTCTATGACAGAATGATGCTGCGCAAGAGATACATTATCGAAACCATTAACGACATGCTGAAGAATACGGCACAGATTGTACATTCACGCCATAGATCTGTAAGCAACTTTATCATGAACCTTATTTCAGCCTTGGGAGCATATTGTTTCTTTGATAACAAGCCAAAGGCATTGCAAGGATACTGCATCGAAGACACGAAGCAACTTACATTGTTCTAAGGACAGAATAATCTCTTTCGATTCTTTATATATAGCCCATGTCTGATGGCATGGGAAGAGAATTCATTTGAGGGCGGTTGTGGATTTAGGGACGCATGAACGGATTTTGTGGATTTCTCCGTTCATTGTTTGCATATATGGCTGAAAACGATTACATTTGCATGAATGTTATACAAATACGGAATGTATGTTGATGCAGACCACTGACATATTCAATATTCTTGTGCAAATGCTGCGCATGTCCATGGGATGTGAACCTGTGGCCACGGTGCAACTGACGGCACGTCAATGGCGGGAACTATACCGCATGGCGTGCCAACAGACACTTGTGGGGGTGGTGTATGGCGTGGTGAAACAGATGGATGAAACGACCAGACCGCCACTTGACATGATGCTGGAATGGACAGCAAGGGCTGAAGCCATAAAAGGGTACAACCGCAAGATGAACGAGATGGCAACCTCGCTCACCAAGTGGTTTGATGAACACGGTCGCCACTCTGTCATCCTTAAGGGGCAAGCCAACGCACGTCTTTATCCGCATCCCGAAGAACGGCAACCGGGAGATATTGACATCTATGTGGAAGGCGGGCGCCAAGAGGTGCTTGAACTGCTGCGGAAACACGGGATGATGGACGACCGTGCAGAGGTCATCTATCACCATGTGCATCTGCCGCCCCAAGACAATATGGTGAGTGTGGAAGTACACTTCCGGCCGTCATCGGGCAACTATAATCCTTTTACCAACAACAGACTGCAACGTGTATTGAACAAGGAGATTGCCAAGACAGAAGTTTGCGCTGAGGGATTCAACGTGCCCACTGTCACCTTTGCACTGCTTATGCAACTGTCGCACATCCAGCGGCACTTCTTGGGGGGCGGCATCGGGTTGCGACAAATAACCGACTATTACCTGTTGCTGAAACATGCCGATGACAATGACCGCCAAAGGGTGACGGCACAACTTGCTCGGCTTGGACTCAGACAGGTGGCAGGGGCAGTGATGTGGCTCATGCAGCAGTTGTTCTCCATGCCGACAACTCTCATGATAGCCCCTCCCGATGCCCGGAGAGGCGCATGGCTGCTTGATGAAATCAAGACGGGCGGTAACTTCGGTTTTCATGCAGCATGGCAGCATTTGCCCGTGTGGCAATTCTTCTTCAAGAAAAGAGAACGTGCCCTGCGGCTTTATCGTTTCAACTGCAGTGAAAACATCTGGGTGGAATTGGCCTACTGGTGGAATCTTGTGCGACGCATACCCGAGAGAGTGAAATACAGAAAATGGTCATTGAGAAAAACCAAATGATGAATATACATTATTATAATGTGGCTGGCCATGTGATGGCTGTGCAGGCCCCAGAGGTGTTGTTCGCTCGTCTCGACAATTGCCTGCCCTTTGAGGTGCCCCCCTCAAGTGCACTGCTTACCCTGCTTGTTGAGGTGGCCGAGGAACCCTTGCCCCAGAACTGGAGTGAGGAGTGGCGGCAGGAAGAAGACGGCAATGAAATTGTTTGCGGCCATGCAGGAGAACATCCCGTCTTTATATTTTGCCATCACGGACGGATGATAGGCCTGCTCACCACCTCAGCCGACTATCGAACAGGTCGCTTGGTGATGCCGCGATATGCCAAACTGGCTGTTGACAACGCCATGATGATCACCTTTGCACTGGCCACGGCATGTGCTGATACGCTGCTGTTTCATGCCTCCGTGGTGAGTTGCCACGACAAGGCTTATATGTTTCTCGGACCAAGTGGTACGGGAAAAAGCACCCACTCGCAATTGTGGATAAAACATATTGAAGGCTCACGGCTGATTAACGACGACAATCCTGTGGTGAGGCTGCAAGATGATGGTCGTGTGATGGTATATGGCTCGCCCTGGAGCGGCAAGACTCCCTGCTACCTGCAGACGAATTGTCCTCTATGTGCCATTGTATGGCTGAAGCAGGCACCACACAACCGCATCTCACGCCTGCATCCCATCGACGCTTATGCTGCCCTGCTGTCGAGCATCTCAGGCAAGCGTTGGGACAGGCGGGTGGCCGATGGCCTGCATCATAGTGTCAACCGGTTGCTCTCATTGCTGCCTGTGCATCAGCTTGAATGTCTGCCTGATGCAGAAGCTGCCCAAATTTGTTATGAGAATGGAGAGTGAAGCATGGATTACCGAAGCAGCTGCATTGGTGGCTGATGGGGTGAGTGTCAAACTGCCGGTAGATGGAAACAGCATGTTGCCCTTTATCATAGGAGGGCATGAGCAGGTGATATTGGCCAAGCCCTGCCCGTTGACCAAGGGAAAGGTGGTGCTGGCATGGGTGGACGGTCGTCGATATGTGATTCATCGCATTGAGCGCATCGACGGCCAAAGGGTGACACTGATGGGCGATGGCAACCTGCAGCAGCGCGAACACTGCACGGTGGATGATGTCAAGGCATTGGTCACCCATGTGGTTGATGCGCATGGCAAGAAACATGATTTATATACCCCTGCAAGGCGCATGGCGGCCACACTGTGGTATGCCTGTCTGCCTGTGAGGCGTTACCTGTTGAAATTCGTACAAATGGGACATTCCCCTTTTAACAAATAAAAATATTCGTTTGATGAAAAAGAAAGAAGGACTGGTGCTGCGCGAGGTATGCGGCATGAAAGTAATTGTTGGCGAGGGACTTGGAGCTGTGGATTTCGGTTCTTTGCTCAGTGTCAACGAAACAGCGGCATGGCTGTGGGAACATATCGAAGGCGAAGCGGATGCCGACAGGCTGGCTGCTGACATGTGCCGTGAATATGACGTGGATTTGCCCACCGCCAAGCAAGACATAGCCCATATATTTGAGGCTTGGGCTGATGCAGGAGTGCTGGTTGAATGAAATATCTTGTTTGGTTCTGGCACAACACCCGTGGCATACGTCGTGACATGGCGATGCGAGTGGTGGCAGGCACCGTACAGGCGGTGCTTGGCCTTGGTGTGGTGTGGTTCAGCAAGCGTCTCATTGATGAGACCATACGCACCGGCACCACTGCCGACATCGTGCGTCAGGCCATGTTGTTGGTCCTGCTCGCCGTCGGTGGGGTGACACTCAGGCAGGTGTATGTATATCTGTCGAACAAGGCCTATATCCACAAGGTGGGCGAACTGCGTCTACGCCTTTTTAGCGGTATGTTCAGTCGTAGGCTCTTTGATGGCAGTGAGCTACATTCTGGCGATGTGGTATCGCGCTTGGCCAAGGACATTGAGGCTGTGAGCGATGCTATGGCCACCACCATACCCCAGATGGCCGTGATGCTGGTGCAGTTGGCTGGTGCCTTTCTGATGATGCACATTTTCGACAGTCGTTTGGCATGGGCTCTTCTGTTGTTCACGCCCGTTGCCGTGATTGCAGGCAAGGCCATGGCTCTGAAACTGCGTCGCATGACATTGGCCATTCGGCAGGATGAGAGTCGCATCATGATGCGCATACAGGAGGGCATGGAGCAGAATGCACTTTTGCGCTCACTGCAAAGCGAGTGTTGGATGACCCAACAACTGGGCGAACTGCAGGCGAGCCAGAACCGCCATTACATCCGCCGCTCCCGCTTTACCGTTGTCAGCCGTTTCGTGCTTGGCTGCACGTTCAGCATAGGCTATCTGCTGGCTTTTGTTTGGGGCGCCTGGGGATTGCGCTCCGGAGCCATCACCTTTGGAGTGATGACCTCGTTCCTGCAGTTGGTAGCGATGATACAAAGCCCTGTGCTCTCGCTCGTCAATGCCTTGCCTTCGCTCATTCATTCCACGGCAAGCATTGACCGTCTTGAAGAGATGAAAGGTGAGGAAGTTTTTGAGGCTGAGATGGATGTTGTGCCTGAAATGCCATCCACAGTGCCGTGGGGAGTGGAGTTTGAAGATGTGAGTTTTAGTTACGCTCCCGACGGCAGACAGGTGTTGCAAGGTTTCAGTCATGATTTTGCACCAGGCAGCAAAACAGCTATAGTGGGCGAGACAGGTGCGGGAAAAACCACCCTGTTTCGTCTGATACTCGGTTTGTTGGAGCCTACAGCAGGTCATATTACGGTATATCATGACGGCGAGCGTCATGCCGTGGGTCGGTCAACCCGCAGACTCTTTGTCTTTGTGCCTCAGGGTAATACGCTCATGAGCGGCACCATACGTGATAATCTGCTGTTGGCCAATCCACAGGCCACAGCGCAACAGCTGGATGATGTGCTCCACACGGCTTGTGCCGATTTTGTCCATCAGTTGCCGCAGGGCATTGACACCATGCTGCACGAACGTGGTGGCAGACTGAGTGAAGGACAGTCGCAGCGCATAGCTATTGCCCGAGGACTGCTTCGTCCGGGCAGTGTCCTGTTGTTGGATGAAATAAGTGCCTCGCTTGATGAGCATACTGAACGCAAGTTGATGACTCGTATTAGAGAGCGTTATCCCCACAAGACATTCATTTGCATCACTCATCGTCGGTCGGTGGCAGCCTCCTTTGAGCATGTGCTGCAATGCTGAGGCCGCTATGACAAACTCATGGCTGGCACAATGTCTCGCACACTTTGTCTTGGAAGTTTCGCCCGATTTCGGCATCTGTTATACCCATGTTGATGATAGAGAAACAAAGGATGTGACCGTTGGGGGCTGTGCAATAGCCTGCCAATGCACTGACACCCGTCACGGTGCCCGTTTTGGCGCGAACGTTGCGGTAGGCCGCACCACGGCGCATGCGTTTCCCAAGGGTGCCGTCAACACCGGCTACGGGCATGGATGAGAGCAAGGGTAGATAAATGTCGTCGTGCTTGAAGGCGTGGCGCAAAAAAGCCACTTCAAGTTCGGGAGACACATAGTTGTATAAAGAAAGGCCGCTTCCATCTGCCACATAATAGGATTTGGGCTTGTAGTCGAGGGCAGAAATCAGTCTGTTCACCGCCTGCCGGCCTTGACGGGCAGAGCCTGTGGTGTGGTGCGAACCATCGCAGGCCAGCTGATAGAACATGGACTCGGCATAGAGGTTGTCGCTCTTTTTCATCATGCGCTCCAGGATGTCGGTGAGTTTGCGTTTCTTTTCCACCAGCACATCGGCAGAGCGTGGGGTGCGCCCTTCTTTCAGACGGCCGGTGAGCACAATGCCTTTATCCTTCAATATACGGGAAAATGTACTGGTAAAATTATCCTTGCGCCCAACCAGCAGGGGGGACAGTGTGGGGTTGTCGTCGTCCCAGCACCAGCCTTCGCCCAACAGCAGTGTGTCTTTCATCGACTTGTCGGCGTAGAGGTCGCCCATAATGCTGTCGATGCCCCATGCCGCCAGACTGTCAGCCCATGCCTCCATGTCGTGGATGCTGAAAGCCGGGTCGAAGCCTCCACGGCAATAAAGGTCGCCGTGCAGGGTGGCACCTGTCACCTTGCCTGTATGACACAGAGTGGTGCAATAGTTGTAGTCGGCCCCGAGACGGTGGAGTGCCGTCACGGCCACCATCATCTTCAAGGTGCTTGCCGGACGCATCAGTTGCCTGTCGTTGTAGGCAAACAGCGTAGAGTCTGCCGTGAGGTCGTAAACCTTGATGCCCACGGTGGATGTTTCGAAAATCTCGTCTTGGAGCAACAGCTGCAGACGCTGGTTGAGGGTACTGTCGTCTTGGGCCGTGGCTGTGGATGTGTTGACAACAAGCAGCAGCAGGCAGCAACAGTGCCTGATATAGGAGATGATTTTGTTCATGTATAATAGTCGTTTTTTGGGAAGTGAGTGCAAAGTTAGTGCTTTTTTGCCGAACATACAACAGAATAACGGTAAACTATATTCAGTTTTTCAGTTTATATTTTCATTATTCGCAAAAACTTATTACTTTTGCACGAATTTATCATATATCTTTATGGTCTATAAATACGACTTTTTGATTATCGGCTCAGGCGTTGCCGGTATGAGTTATGCCCTTAAGATAGCAAGAGCACATCAAGGTAAAATATGCATGATATGCAAGACAACGCTCGATGAGGCCAACACCACGTTTGCCCAGGGTGGTGTGGCATCGGTTACTAACTTCGAAGTAGATAACTTTGACAAGCACATCGAAGACACGATGATTGCGGGCGACTATATCAGCGACAAGGCTGCGGTGGAACAGGTGGTGCGCAACGCTCCGCAGCAGATAGCCGAACTGGTGGAGTGGGGAGTGAACTTTGACAGGAAAGGGGATGGCAACTTTGACCTGCACCGTGAGGGTGGACACTCTGAGTTCAGAATTCTGCACCATGCCGACGACACGGGTGCAGAGATACAGCGTGGCCTGATGGAGGCGGTGCGCAACACACCGAACATTGAGGTCAAGGAAAACCACTTTGCCGTGGAAATCATCACCCAACATCATCTGGGTGTGGAGGTGACACGGCGCACCCCCGACATCGAATGTTTTGGTGCCTATGTGCTGAACCCCGACACACAGAAGGTGGACACCTATCTTAGCAAGGTGACGCTGATGTGTACCGGTGGATGCGGTGCTGTTTACAACACCACCACCAACCCCGTGATTGCCACGGGCGATGGCGAAGCAATGGTATATCGTGCCAAGGGCACGGTGCAGGACATGGAGTTCGTGCAGTTTCATCCCACGGCATTGTATCACCCGGGAGAAACACATCCTGCCTACCTGATTACAGAGGCCATGCGCGGCTATGGGGGCATACTTCGTCTGCCCAACGGAGAGTCGTTCATGGAGAAATACGACAAGCGACTGTCGCTGGCTCCGCGCGACATTGTGGCAAGAGCCATCGACAAGGAAATGAAGATACACGGCATCGACCATGTGTGCCTTGACGTGACGCACAAGGATGCCGAGGAAACACGCCACCACTTCCCCAATATCTATCAGAAGTGCCTCTCCATAGGCATCGATATCACCAAGGACTACATCCCCGTGCGGCCCGCAGCCCATTATATGTGTGGCGGCATCAAGGTCGATCTCAACGGAGAGTCGAGCATCCACCGGCTCTATGCCCTGGGAGAGTGCTCCTGCACCGGTCTGCATGGCGGCAACCGTCTGGCCAGCAATTCGCTCATCGAGGCTGTGGTCTATGCCGATGCGGCAGCAAAACACAGTCTGAAGCATATCGGCGAATATGTGTTCAACGAAAATGTTCCTGAATGGAATGATGAGGGCACGATGACCAACGAGGAAAAAGTGCTCATCACTCAAAGCGTGAAGGAAGTGGGACAGGTGATGAGCAATTATGTGGGTATTGTGAGAAGCGACCTGCGACTTAAGCGTGCCTGGAACCGTTTGGATATGCTCTATGAAGAAACCGAACGACTGTTCAAACGCGTCAAGGCCAGTCGTGATATCTGTGAACTGAGAAACATGATCAATGTGGGCTATCTCATCACCCGGCAGGCCATTGAACGCAAGGAGTGCCGAGGCCTGCATTATACGATCGACTATCCGCTACATGCGTATGACGAAGCATAAACCCGTGTTGTGCCCGTTGTTGGCAATGATGCTGCTTGCTGCTGTATTCATGGCATCATGCACCATCGGTGGGCACAACGAGGATACAGACAATGAAGGATTGCTTGAAGTCGGGACCATTGCGCCCGACTTTGTTTTTACCGATGAAGGCAGTCAGCAGACAATGCGCCTGGGCGATTTCCGTGGCATGTCGGTGGTGCTGCTGTTCTGGGCATCATGGTGTCCTGATTGCCGGAGGGAGATGCCTGCCGTCAAACAGTTGTATAACACATACGCCGACGAACAAACGGTGTTCATCGGCGTATCGTTTGACACTGATGGCGAGGCATGGAGACAATTCATTGCTGAAAATGCGCTCGATGGGCTGCAATGCAGCGAACTGAAGCCTTGGAAAGAATGTGCCCTTGCCTCTGCCTATCAGGTGAACTGGATACCGACACTCTATCTCATTGATGCTTCAGGCAAGATTGCCGTTGCCACAGTGGATGTCAACGAAATGGAGCGTTGGCTGTCGTCACATGCCGGGCAGTGACTTATTTTGACATGACCACAGGTTTGCCTATGCAGCCATTGGGCGACTGCACATGTATCATGGTGCACACAGTGGCGGCAATATCCGACATTGACACGGCAGCGTTGGTAGAGCCATGACTTACATTCCAGCCCATCAGCAAGAACGGGATGTGGGTGTCATAGGGATTCCATGAGCCGTGGGTGGTTCCACCGTCAATCTTGTCGCCATAGATTTCATAGCAACCGGGCTGGAGCACCAGTTGTATTTCTCCGCTGCGCTTGGCATTGTATCCGTTGACCATCATCTCAATCAGTGGGGCGGGAACGGCGGCCTCGCGCACATGCTCCAAATCTACCACATAGGCAAACTGTTTGTCTTGCTGCAGCCATGCGATGGCAGTGGCCTTCACTTTGTCGAAATCAAGCCCCTTGTCGGCAATGGCCTTGCGGTTGAGGTAAATCTTGTAGCTGTTGATGCCGGCCACCAGTTTGTCGGTCGTGCCAAACTGTTCAGAGAGATGATTGTTAAGACCCTCTTTGGTCTTCTTGGGGAAGAACCCGTCGGCAGGTACGCCATGGTCGCGCATCATCAGTATGTTGTTGGCGGCTCCGTGGTCGGCGGTAAGGAACACGAGATATTGTCCTTTGCCCACTTTTTCATCGAGGAAAGAGAAAAAATCAGCAAGGCGCTGGTCAAGGTCGGTATAGATGGCCACATTCTTTTCATGGTGAGTGCCGTATTTATGCCCCACCATGTCGGTGCAAGAAAAGCTCACGGTGAGCATGTCAGTGATGTTGTCAGCGCCGAGAGCCTCACCCTCTATGGTAGCTTTGGCCATCTCTTCGGTCAGGCGGTTGCCCAGTCCCGAGAAGCTCACCGAGTCTTTGGCCACCTTGCCGATGGTCTTGTTGTAACGCTCAAGCCATTTGGGCAGCTTTTCCATATAATACGAACTGGTGATGAAACGGCAGTCGTCGTAGTCATACCAGAAAGCACCATCTGCAGCATGTCCGGCAGGGAGAATGGAGGCACGGTCTTTGAGCGAAACGCCATATACCTTGCCCTTGAAGTTGGTGGCCACCTTCAGTTCATCGCCGATGGTGGTGGTCAGGAGCCGGTTGGGCGATTTCATGCCACTCTTGTTGTTGGTGCCCACGCCCTTCACCTGGTTGTCTTCGCAGCAATAAACCTCCTGTCCGTCTTCCATGAAATTGTTGGCGGCAATGCCATGGATGGAAGGCACCGTACCGGTGAAAATAGAGGCATGTCCCACGCCGGTGATAGATGGGATGTAGTTGATCATGGTGTTCTCGCAGCTGTAGCCCTCGTTGAGCATTCGTTTGAAACCACCCTCACCATACAAGTCATAGTAGCGGTAGAGATAATCCCAACGCATTTGGTCAACAACGATGCCCACTACGAGTTTGGGGCGGTTCAAGCCTCCTGCCATGGCCTTTGTGCTGCCGATGAATGTCATGACAGCCAACAGTGCCCAAGCACTTGCAGTAAAAAAATGTCTTTTCATGATGGATTTTTTTGATAAATGATAGTACTGCTGCAAAGATAGTGCAAAAAATCGATTGAGCGAACAAAATGAAAAGATTGTTTTCATTTTTGAGTGTAAGATTTTTATTTATTCTTCCCCTTTTTGTTTTCCTACGACAATAAAGATGGTGAAGATTGGCATGATTGTTCAAAATAAACAGTGATAATTGAAATATTATTGATAACTTTGCCACCAATAATAAAATGTCAACTTTTTGAAATGTCTACCAATGAAATATATGACTGAAACCAAGCGGCTTGCCCTGGCTGCCACCGTGATTACCGTTTTCCTGCTGGCAGGATGCTCCAAAAAAAGCAATAGTGATGCCGAACATGAGCCGGCTCAGGAACAGCGGGTGAACAAAATACCCATAGACACTGCATTGAGCCGCAGATTGGCTGACTTTGCCGCACGGCCAAGGCCACAAGGGCAGTTTGCCTTCTATGTCTATGACCTCACTGCCGAAAAGCCCGTCTATGGATGCAACGAGACCTTGGCTTTGCCCTCAGCCTCGTGCATGAAACTGCTCAGCGGCATTGCAGGACTGGACCTTTTGGGCACCAACTATCATTACCAGACGCAACTGCTGATGAGAGGAAAGGTGGGAGCCGAGGGAATGCTCAATGGCGATGTGGCTTTCAAGGCCTCGCTCGACCCACAGTTGATGGAGGCTGATGTCGTGACGCTGGCCAAGAGACTGAAAGAGAAAGGCATCAAGCGCATGACAGGCAAACTGTATGTGGATTTGACCATTGCCGAGCCTGTAAAGAGTGAGCCACACTGGTTTCCATGGGATTTGTCGTTCTCCAAATACGGTTTGTTCTACAAAGGTGCCCCACGTGTGGTCAGGGCGTTGAAGGCATCGCTGAGAGGTCAGGGCATAGCCGTGGCCGACAGTCAGGTGGTGATGTCGCCCGTGCCCCAAGGCTTTACATGTGTGAGCACACTGAAACGTCCTGTTGACGATGTGGTCCGTCGCATGTGGAAAAACAGTTCAAATACCCAGGCCACGGCCATGCTCTATACCATTGGTTATCGCATCAATCCCAAAGCCGACCCTGTGGCCATAGGAGTGAAGTATCTGCGTGACTTCCTGCACCGCAAAATCGGCATGACCGACTCTACGCTGGTCGTCCACGATGGATGTGGACTCTGTGTCTATAACAGGTTGTCGCCCAAGGCATTGACCGAGATATTGAGATATGGTTACATGCGCCCCGACATCAGAATGTCGTTGCAGCGCAACCTTTCGGTGTCGGGAACCGACGGCACGCTTGCGCGTGAAATGACCGGGCCGAAAACGCGGGGAAAGATATGGGGCAAGACTGGCACATTGTCGCATCCCTATGGCATCAGTTCGCTTGCCGGACTGTGCAAGGGTGCCAATGGTCATACGCTGGCCTTTGCCATTATGGATAGCGAGATGTCGGTGCTGGACGCCCGTGTGTTGCAGCGCCGCTTGTGTGAGGTGATGGTAGAATAACCAACCCTATAAAAATGAAGGTTTAAGAGATGACAGACAACAAGGAGCAGAAACGAGTCGTGGTGATGGGAGCCACGTCGGGAATAGGACTTGAAGTGGCCAAGCTCTTTGCCGCCAAAGGGTGGCTGGTGGGAGTGGCCGGTAGAAGAAAGCACCTGCTTGACCAACTGTTGGCTACACACGATAATATTGTGGCGGCAGAGGTGATTGATGTCACAGACAGTTGTGCTGTTGAGGGTTTGCATCGCCTGATCAATCGCCTGGGAAGAATGGACTTGTATTTCCACAGTTCGGGCATTGGATTCCAGAATGTCGCACTCGATGCACAGAAAGAACTGTCAACGGTTGAAACCAACTGTATGGGCATGACAAGGATGGTGTCGGAGGCATTCAGGTATTTTGAGTGCCACAAGGAGATTGATGGACAGATTGCTGTTGTCAGTTCTATTGCAGCCACCAAAGGCTTGGGTGCAGCCCCTGCCTATTCAGCCTCCAAGCGTTTCACCACCCATTATCTGGAGAGCCTGCAGCAGTTGGCCAGCATCAAGCGGCTGACCAATGTCCACATCACCGACATTCGTCCCGGCTTTGTGAAAACCCCCTTGATTGCAGGCAGCCCATTCCCCATGCAAATGGATGCCCACAGGGTTGCTCTCCACATTGTCAAGGCCGTGGAGAAACGCCGGCAGGTGGTCACCATCAATGCTGCCTACCGTCTCCTTGTTGCCCTCTGGCGGCTGATACCTCGCCGGTTGTGGGTAAGACTACGCATCAGTTGACATGATTTCTATCTTTTTATGCCACTCTATGGTTTGTATGACCAAAGAGTCTTTGAAGAAGTGAAAATTTTTGAACAAATGAGATAGCACTTTTCCCAAGGCTTTGGTGGGGGATGGTGTAGCGTCAGGGAGTAATCTCCATGGTGGGGGAGAGATGTTTCACCGCTTCCTCCTTGTCCATCATGTGCACTTTCAGTGCCTTGGAGCGAGGAAAACGGTTGAAGAAGCAATCGTCGCTTGTGTAGAGCCTGATGCCGGCCACCTCGTTCAGCATTTTCACCCGGTTGTAGTAGAACAGGATGCTTTGGCGGTTGCGTGGCAGCACCTTGATGCCACAGCGACCATCCTTGAACTGCACCCATGCCACCACATGCCATTGCTTGCTGCCGTCTGCAGCCTGTGCCTTCTGTCTGTCTGTCATTCTGTGCGACACGGTGATGTTTCTGCCAAACCTGTGGTTGATGTCGTTCATCATCTGTCTAAACAAGCGGCCGTGGGGTGAAGAGTCATTCAGTCGGTGATACCCAATATAATAATGTATCATCTCATGGATGATGGTGTCTTCTATTACGCTTTCAGGCCAGTCGGCATAGGTGCTGATGCGCAGTCTGAAGTCGTAAAATACTGTCGCTCCGCTTTTGTCTCTTTTCTTTTTGTAGGTGCAGGCACCGAGATAGGTTTTGGCACGACTGAGCTGAATGGTGATTTCGGGGAGTTTGCCGGCGAATATGAGTCGGTTGAACTCTCCGAATTTTTGTAGTATATAAGGTATGCTTACTTTGATGTTCATTGTGCGCCTGTCGTGTGGTGTCTTACAAATTAGCATAGAAACGATTTGGCGAAATCGTTTAGAACGATAATGAAAATCGTATAGTACGATTTGACGAATCCAATAGTACGATTTGGTGCAATCGTTTAGTACGATAATGAAAATCGTATAGTATGATTGGGGAAATCCTATAAAAGGGTGGGGGAGTGGTGCGTCTGATAGGACTCGAACCTACACGTCGCAAGACACCAGATCCTAAGTCTGGCGCGTCTACCAATTTCGCCACAGACGCATACCTGTTTTGTTTAGCGGCTGCAAAGGTAACTTATTTTTGCGAAATGCGCAAATAATTTACTGAAAAACAGCCGACAGGAACAGGTATTACACCATTTTCGTTATTTCACATTGCCCACCTCGACCAAATATTCGGCAATCTGAACGGCATTGAGGGCGGCACCCTTGCGTATCTGGTCGCCGCTGAGCCAGAAGGTGAGGCCGTTTTCATCAGCCAGGTCTTTTCTTACACGACCAACGAATACATCGTCCTTGCCCGCTGTTTCGAGCGGCATGGGATATACCAGATGGGCAGGGTCGTCGACCAGCGTCACGCCAGGAGCGGCGGCAATGGCCTGCTGTGCCTCTTCCACGCTGAGCGGACGTTCTGTTTCAATCCACACCGACTCAGAGTGGGCACGCAATGAAGATACACGCACACACATGGCAGAACATTTCACATCACTGTGCATGATTTTCCTTGTTTCGTTGAACATCTTCATCTCTTCCTTGGTATAGCCGTTGGGCTGGAACACGTCAATCTGGGGAATCACATTGTAAGCCAACTGATGAGGGAACTTGCTCACCGTCACAGGTTTGCCCTCCAATATCTCAGCATATTGCTGTTGCAGTTCGGCCATGGCAGCCGCGCCTGCCCCACTGGCGCTCTGATAGCTGGCAATGTGTATGCGGCGGATGTGGCTGAGCTGCTCCAGGGGTTTGAGCACAACCACCATCATGATAGTGGTGCAGTTGGGGTTGGCGATGATGCCTCGTGGACGGTTAAGGGCGTCTTTGGCATTGCACTCGGGCACCACCAATGGCACATCGTCGTCCATGCGGAAGGCACTTGAGTTGTCGATCATCACCGCCCCATAGCGGGTGATGTCTTCGGCAAATTCCTTTGAAGTGCCGGCACCTGCCGATGTGAAGGCGATGTCAACATCCTTGAAATCGTCGTTGTGCTGCAAGAGTTTTACCTCGTATTCCTTGCCCTTGAACATGTATTTGGTACCTGCCGAACGCTGAGAACCGAACAATACCAGTTCGTCAATAGGGAAATTCCTTTCAGCAAGCACCCGCAGAAACTCCTGTCCCACGGCACCACTTGCTCCAACAATCGCTACTTTCATCTTTTCAATTGAATTAGTTTTGTTACACAAGGTGCGTTCTATAAATGCCACACCCGGCTGAATACATATTTTTACGGGTTTACTTGAGCCAACAAGTAATTTATAGAGCCCGAAACAATTTTTCGAATGCAAAATTACACTATTTTTGCCAAAGAGTCGTTTTTTTTGAGTAATTTTGCCCGAAATTAGCAAAAATGCCAGAATTATCTCATTATTTACCCATAACAGACCCTACGCTGATCTTCTTCGTGGTGCTGTGTATTATCCTGCTTGCCCCCATCATCATGGGCAAGTTGCGCATTCCGCATATTGTCGGAATGGTGCTTGCCGGTATGCTGATTGGCAAATACGGACTGAACATTTTGGAGCGAGACAGCAGTTTTGAGCTTTTCGGCGAGGTGGGGCTTTACTACATCATGTTTCTTGCCGGACTGGAGATTGACATGAACGGACTGAAGAACAACAGCTGGAAGGTGGTGGGCTTTGGTCTGCTCACTTTTGCCGTGCCCTTTGTCTTGGTGTTTCTCTCCTGTCTCTACATGCTGCACTACAGTGCCGTGGCATCGTTGCTGTTGGGCAGTGTGCTGGGCAGCAACACGCTGATTGCCTATCCAATCGTGTGCAAATACGGTTTGCAGAAACACAACAGCGTGACACTGTGTGTGGGTGCGAGCATGATATCGGTCACCTTTGCCCTGGTGGTGCTCGCCGCCATTGTGGGCACCTACAACAACGGCACGGGCATAGGCTTCTGGCTGCTTTTCATTCTGAAGTTTGCCGCCTATATTGGTGCTGCCGTCTATTGCATCCCCCGCATCACGCGGTGGTTTCTCAGACGTTATTCCGACGCTGTGATGCAATACATATTCATCATGGGCATCCTATTCTTGAGTGCCGCCATCACCGACATGCTGGGCATGGAGGGAGTTTTTGGTGCTTTTTTTGCTGGACTGATGCTCAACCGCTACATCCCTCACGTGTCGCCATTGATGAACCGCATCGAGTTTATCGGCAATGCCCTTTTCATCCCCTATTTCCTCATCGGTGTGGGTATGCTCATCAATGTGCGCGTGCTGTTTGAGGGTTGGAGCACGGCGTTCATCACTTTCTGCCTGGTGTTCTTCGGCACTGTGGGCAAGGCCTTGGCCGCTTATGCCATCGCCTTCTTCCACCGCTTGCCCAAGGTGCATGGCCACATGATGTTTGGTTTGACGGCAGCCCACGCCGCAGGCAGTATCGCCATTGTCATGGTGGGCATCAGACTGAAGGTGGCAGAGGGCACTTATCTGCTCAACGACGACATGCTCAACGGTGTGGTGATGATGATACTCTTTACCTGCATCATCGGGTCGATGGTCACCGAAAAGGCTTCGAGAGACATCGTGCTCAACGACATACCCACCTCGGCCAACGACAGTAATGGCGATGACGAGAAAATTCTCATCCCTGTGAAATATCCTGAAACGGCAGAGACACTGGTGAACATGGCCATTCTGATGCGCAATCCCAAGCTCAACCGTGGCTTGGTGGGACTTAATGTGGTGTATGATGATGAAAACCGCCTGCAAGGGCAGGAAAAGGGCAAGTCGCTGCTGGAGAAGCTTGCTAACATGGCTATTGCCGCCGATGTGAGGATGCTCACACAGGTGCGCATTGCCACCAACATCGCCAACGGCATCAAGCACGCCTTCAAGGAGTTTAATGCCTCTGAAATCATCATGGGGCTGCACAACCACAAAAATGTGTCGAAACGCTTTTGGGGTGAGTTCATACAGAGCCTTTTCAACGGACTGAACCGACAGATTGTTATCGTGCAGTGCAACCAGCCGCTCAATACCATCAGGCGTATTCATGTGGCTGTGCCGTCGAGGGCTGAATTTGAACCGGGGTTTTGCCGTTGGATGGAGCGTGTGGCACGCATGGCTGGCAATCTCGACTGCAAGATAGAGTTTCATGGGCAGCAGGGTTCGCTCTCGCTCATCAGGGATTATATCCAGAACAGACATCCCAACCTGAGGGTAGAATACACGCTCATGGCACATTGGATTGAACTGCCTGCTTTGGCAGCATCCATCAGAGAAGACCACATGTTTGTGGTGGTGACTGCGCGCAAGGGCACCGTGTCTTACAAACTGGCATTGGAACAGCTGCCCGAAGAGCTCACCAGGCACTTCTCGGGCAAGAGTCTGATGATTATCTATCCCGACCAGTATGGCGAACAGGCTGATGCAATGACCTTTGCCGCTCCTCAGCATCAGGAGGAACAGAGTGCATACAACCTGCTCATGGCTTGGATAAGAAAAAAGTTGTTGAACAAGAAATGACCCATTTATGATAGACATTCAAGGAATAACCAAAAGTTTTGGCTCGCTACAGGTGCTTAAAGGCATTGACCTGCACATCGGCAGGGGCGAGGTGGTGAGCATCGTAGGCCCCAGCGGCGCAGGTAAGACTACTCTGCTGCAAATTGTCGGTACGCTTGATAAACCTGACAGCGGCGAGGTGGTGATTGATGGTGTGAAGGTGGGCGGACTGAACAAGAAGAAACTGGCCGACTTCCGCAACCGCCATATCGGTTTCGTGTTTCAGTTTCATCAGTTGCTGCCTGAGTTTACCGCACTCGAAAACATCATGATTCCTGCCTTTATCGGCGGTGCATCCAGAAAGACGGCAGAGCAAAGGGCAAGAGAATTGCTGCGCTTCATGAATCTCGAAGACCGTGCATCGCACAAGCCCAGCGAACTCTCGGGCGGTGAGAAACAACGGGTAGCTGTGGCCCGTGCCTTGGTCAACAATCCTGCTGTGGTGCTTGCCGACGAGCCCTCGGGCAGTCTTGATTCCAAAAACAAGGAAGAATTGCACCGGCTGTTTTTCGACTTGAGAGACAAGTTCGGGCAGACCTTCGTCATCGTGACACACGATGAGCAACTGGCAAAAATCACCGACCGCACTATCGCCATGAAAGACGGGATGCTGGTGAACGAGGAAACAACTGACAACGAGAAACAACAACAATAACCATGGAATTTTTAAAACTTGGAGATTATAACCACATGAAGGTGGTTAAAGAGGTGGATTTTGGCATGTATCTCGACGGAGGCGAAGAGGGCGAGGTATTGCTGCCCGCTCGCTATGTGCCCGAAGGTTGCAAGGTGGGCGACGAACTGGAGGTGTTTCTCTATCTCGATATCGACGAGAAACTGGTGGCCACTACATTGCAGCCCAAAGCCAAGGTGGGCGACTTTGCTTATCTTGAGGTGGCTTGGGTCAACGAATTCGGTGCCTTTCTCGACTGGGGGCTGATGAAAGACCTCTTTTGTCCGTTCCGCGAGCAGAAGATGAAGATGCAGAAGGGCAAGGGCTACATTGTGCATGTGCACCTCGACAAGGAGAGCTACCGCATCATGGCCTCTGCCAAGATAGAGCGTTACCTCAGCCAGGAAATACCTCCCTACAAGCCGGGCGACAAGGTAGAATTGCTCGTTTGGCAGAAAACGGATTTGGGGTTCAAGGTCATCATCGACAACCAATACCAAGGTCTTGTATATCAAGGTCAGATATTCAAGGATATCCATACAGGCGACCGTACCGTGGGCTATATTGCACAGGTGAGAGACGACGGCAAGGTGGATGTGATGCTACAACCCACGGGACGACGGATGACCAAGGATTTCGGCGACACCCTGCTGCAATATCTGAAAGCACACGACGGCTATTGCCCTCTGACCGACAAGAGTCGGGCAGAGGATATCTACGACTTGTTTCAGGTGAGCAAGAAGAATTACAAAAAGGCGGTGGGCGACCTATACAAACGCCGCCTCATCGTGTTGCACGAAGACGGCATCCGCTTGGTATAATAAAAAAAGTTCCGCAATGAGCGGAACTTTTTTTATTGTGTATTCTATTCATTTCCACCATTTCTAGAACTCTGCATTTTTCGGAGTGCGTGGGAATGGAATCACGTCGCGGATGTTCTGCATACCGGTAACGAAGAGAATCAGACGCTCGAAACCCAGTCCGAAACCTCCATGTGGACATGAACCATATTTGCGTGTATCAAGATACCACCACATGTCCTTCATGGGAATGTTGCGTTCTTTGATTTCAGCCATCAGTTTTTCTCCGTTCTCTTCACGCACGCTACCACCGATAATCTCACCAATCTGTGGGAACAGCACATCGGTGCCCTGCACCGTCTTGCCACCCTCGTTCAGTTTCATGTAGAAGGCCTTGATTTCCTTGGGATAGCCCGTCATGATAACCGGTTTCTTGAAGTGGTGCTCCACGAGATAACGCTCATGCTCGCTGGCCAGGTCCATGCCCCAGCTAACGGGGAACTCGAACTTCTGTCCGTTGGCCACAGCCTCTTCAAGAATCTTGATGCCCTCGGTATAGTCGAGACGCACAAAACGGTCGGTCAATACAGAGTTCAGACGGTCGAGCAATGTCTTGTCTATCATCTTGTTGAGGAACTCCAGGTCGTCCTTGCAATGGTCAAGAGCCCACTGCACACAATACTTGATGAAGTCTTCTTCCAGATCCATCAGGTCGTCAAGGTCGATGAAGGCCACCTCAGGCTCTATCATCCAAAACTCGGCCAAGTGGCGTGGTGTGTTGGAGTTTTCTGCACGGAATGTAGGTCCGAAGGTGTAGATGGCACCCAGTGCGGTGGCACCCAGTTCGCCTTCCAGCTGTCCGCTCACGGTGAGTGATGTCTGCTTGCCGAAAAAGTCGTCGTCATAGAGAATTTTTCCGTCCTCGCCCTTCTTCAGGTCGTAGAGGTTCTTGGTGGTCACCTGGAACATCTGTCCTGCCCCCTCACAGTCGCTGGCTGTAATCAGCGGTGTGTGGAAATAGAAGAAGCCGTGGTCGTGAAAATACTTATGTATGGCGATGGCCATGTTATGACGGATGCGCATCACTGCACCAAAGGTATTAGTACGCAGGCGCAGGTGAGCATACTGGCGCATGTACTCGAAGCTCTGTCCCTTTTTCTGCATGGGATAGTCGCTGGCACACAGGCCGTAGATTTCCAGTTCGCGGCACTGCAGTTCCACGGTTTGCCCTGCACCCTGACTTTCTACCAGTTCGCCGTTCACGTTGATACATGCACCGGTGGTAATCTGCTTGAGCATAGCCTCGTCAAACTTGGAGGGGTCAACTACCACCTGCACGTTTTTGATGGTAGAGCCGTCGTTCAACGCAATGAAATCAACAGCCTTGCTACTACGGTGGGTGCGCACCCAACCTCTCACGTTGACGATGGTACCGTAGTCGGTACGTTGCAGCACGTCAACAACTTTTGTTCTTTTTATCTTTTCCATTGATGATCCTTCTTTATCTTTTTTATTCAAAAGCGCCCATGCGCAGCATGTCCACCTCTTTCTCTGTGAGGAATCTCCAGTCGCCGCGGCGCAGGTTTTTCTTGGTCAGTCCGGCAAAGAGCACACGGTCGAGCTTCACCACTCTGTAGCCTAAGCTCTCGAATATGCGGCGCACGATGCGGTTTTTGCCGCTGTGTATCTCGATGCCCACCTGACTTTTGTCCTTTTCGCTGGCATATTCTATGGCATCGGCATGTATCTCGCCGTCCTCAAGGTTGATGCCTTCGGCAATCTGCTGCATGTCGTGGGCAGTGATGTTCTTGTCGAGGAACACATGATAAATCTTCTTCTTGAGGAATTTGGGATGTGTCAGTTTGCTGGCCAGTTCGCCATCGTTGGTGAGCAGCAGCACACCGGTGGTATTGCGGTCGAGACGTCCCACGGGGTAGATGCGTTCAGGACAGGCGTTCTTCACCAAGTCCATCACGGTTTTGCGTTGTTGCGGGTCGTCGCTTGTTGTCACACAGTCTTTGGGCTTGTTCAGCAGCACATACACCTTCTTCTCCATGGTTACGGTCTGGTCGTGGAATTTCACCTCATCGCTGCGCAACACCTTGGTGCCCAATTCGGTCACCACCTGTCCATTGACGGTTACCACACCTGCCTGTATAAATTCGTCGGCCTCGCGGCGGCTGCATATACCGGCATTGGCAAGGAACTTGTTGAGGCGTACGGGCACTGTGGGGTCGATGTTGGCCTCCTTGTACTCGATGCGCTTCTTCATGCTGTATTTGGCATTGGGGTCATAGCCCGGAGTGCGCTTGTTGTATCCTCCCTGCTGGCGGTTGTTGCCATATCCACCCTGATGACGGTTGCCATATCCACCACCTTGACGGTTGTTGCCATAGCCTCCCTGCTGACGGTTGCCATATCCACCCTGCTGACGGTTGCCGTAGCCACCACCTTGACGGTTGTTGCCATAGCCACCCTGTCGGGGCTGGTAGCCCTGTGCTTCACCCTCGGCATTGTAGCGTGGACGATAGCCCTGCTGGCGCGACTGTCCATAGCCTCCCTGTCGGGGCTGATAGCCCTGTGCTTCACCCTCAGCGTCGTAGCGTGGACGATAGCCCTGCTGTCTGGGCTGGTAGCCATTTTCCTCACCTTCGGCATTGTATCGTGGGCGGTAGCCCTGTTGGCGTGGCTGGTAGCCACCTCTTGACTGGTAGCCGCCTTGTTGCCCGCCGTTGTTGTAGCGTGGTCGGTAGCCCTGCTGGCGGGGCTGTCCGCCGTCGCTCTGCAGGTTTGTGGCAAATCCCTCGGGACGGAATCCACCCTCATCCTTGTTGAAGTTTCTTGCCGGTGCGTAGTTTCGCTGTATGCGGATGCGCGGACGCATCGGTTTCTCACTGTTTCGATAGCTGTTGCTGTCTGCTGGTTTATAGCCCTCACGGTTATCTTCATGGTGTGCGGCAGACAAGCCTTCGTTCTTGTTTTCCAATTCTTCTGTCATAATCGTTCTTGTTTATAAAGCCTCACGGCGGTTGTTTCCAAAAAAGTATTAATGAATATGTTTATATAAATAGGTCAAATCAGATACCAGTATAGTTGTGTGGTGTGATGGCCATCAGTTCGGCCTTCACCTTGTCGCTTACGTTCAGTTGACCGACAAACTCGTGTATGGTTTCCTCAGTCATCTGCTTGTTGGTGCGTGTCAGTGCCTTGAGGGCCTCATAGGGATGTGGATAGGCCTCACGTCGCAGAATTGTCTGTATGGCTTCGGCCACCACAGCCCAAGTGTTGTCGAGGTCGGCATTGATACTGCTTTCGTTGAGGATGAGTTTGCGCAGACCTTTCAGGGTGCTTTGTATGGCAATGACGCTGTGACCCATAGGCACGCCGATGTTGCGCAGCACGGTAGAGTCGGTGAGGTCACGCTGCAAGCGACTCACGGGCAGCTTTTCTGCCAGGAACTGCAGCACGGCATTGGCCATGCCCAGGTTGCCTTCGCTGTTTTCAAAGTCGATGGGGTTCACCTTGTGTGGCATGGCACTCGACCCTACTTCGCCAGCCTTGATTTTCTGCTTGAAATATTCCATGGAGATATACATCCAGAAGTCGCGGTCAAGGTCGATGATAACGGTGTTGATGCGCCTCATGGCATCAAACACGGCGCCGAGACAATCGTAGTTGCTGATTTGCGTTGTCCACTGCTCACGGTGCAGGCCGAGTTTTTCAGCCACAAACCTGTTGCCGAAAGCCTTCCAGTCGTATTCGGGATAAGCCACATGGTGGGCGTTGAAATTACCCGTTGCGCCACCAAACTTGGCGGTAATCTCGCAAGCTTTCAAGGCATCGAGCTGTTTCTGCAGGCGGTATGCAAATACCATCACCTCCTTGCCGAGCCTTGTGGGCGACGCTGGTTGTCCGTGGGTCTTGGCCAGCATGGGCACATCTTTCCACTCTTCGGCGTAAGCAGTGAGCTGGCCGATCAGTTCTTCCACCTGCGGCACGAACACCTCGTTGAGTGCTTCTTTCAGCGACAGGGGCACCGATGTGTTGTTGATGTCCTGTGAGGTGAGTCCAAAGTGGATGAACTCCTTGTATTTCTCCAGGCCACCAATGGCATCAAACTGCTCCTTGATATAATATTCCACGGCCTTCACGTCGTGGTTGGTTGTCTTTTCTATCTCTTTCACACGTGCGGCACCGTTCTCGTCAAAGTCTTTATATATGGCTCTCAGACGCTCAAACAGGGCATGGTCAAAGTCGGCCAGCTGTGGCAGCGGCAGTTCGCACAGCGTGATGAAATACTCTATCTCCACCCTCACGCGATAACGGATAAGGGCATATTCT
This sequence comes from Bacteroidales bacterium, assembly GCA_004557285.1. Classification (GTDB taxonomy): domain Bacteria; phylum Bacteroidota; class Bacteroidia; order Bacteroidales; family Bacteroidaceae; genus Prevotella. The sequence goes on from SFEK01000016.1 coordinate 23,233, forward strand.
GAGAAATAATCTGCAAGCTTTTCGGTCTTACCTCTATAGCGGCCATCTATCGGTGAGATGGCAGTTAATAAATCAAGATTCATAACTAATACGTATTAATGGCTGCAAAAGTAATCATTTAAATCGATTTACAAGAAAAACCAAAGAGAAAAGTTCTCTTTTTCATCATTTTTTAGACACACATTCTTTTCGGCAAGGGTCAGCGGCTTTGAATGTAGTGGCATAGCCGGTCGTTGCTTGTAGGTATAACCTCTGGTAGAGCCCTTGTGCTTGGTGCAGAGGCAAGCCTTAATAAAACAAATACCTCATCACAGGTTGCAGCAAATAGTCGTAGAGCCTTTGGCTGTAGCGTTTTTTCGCTGCTGAGGCAGCCAACAGTATCGGCATGACCTCTTCATTGTTGTTTTGTGCGTGCAAAGATATTCACGTTATACTACATATCCTTGACAAAGATGTGAGCAAACGGTGAAAATCTTCGACTCTGTGGGTCGGCGACCTGTCGGGGCAAACATGTCGCAATGGCCAATCATTGGGTGATGTCCGGCCTTGTGCGCTCGAACATTTTTGGAATAAATCCGACAAGGTTACGAAATAAAAGAAATATCCGCAATATTGATTGCAAATAGAAAGATGTTTAAACCAAATTGCATAGTATGGAATAGTTGACATCCATACACCAATGATGGATACATTTGCCAACAATTCCCCTTATTTACGTCATTAATAGTAGATTTTTGAGCAAGACAGCATGTATATCATTA
>SFEK01000137.1 GCA_004557285.1 Bacteroidales bacterium
GACAACTACAGCCACAGGAGGTTTCTCTACCAAGCAGGAAAGCATAGCCTATTGGCATTCCCCTTATATAGAATATGTGGTGTCGCTGTTCATGCTGCTTTCAGCCATCAATTTTTCACTCTATATCATTGCCGTCAAGGGCAGGTGGAAACAACTATGGCAAAACGTGGAATTGAAATGGTTTGCATCCTCCGTAGGTCTGCTGACCCTGATTGTCTCTGTGGCACTCATCTTGAGCAACGGCTATGGTGTAGAGGAGGCGTTCCGCAAGTCGCTGTTTCAGGTGGCCACCTGTCACACTTCGTGCGGTTTTGCCACCGACGACTACAATCTGTGGCCACCGTTCACATGGATGCTGCTGATTTTTGCCATGCTGTCGGGTGGATGCACGGGTTCGACCAGTGGAGGTATCAAAAATCTCAGAATGATAATAGTCTCCCATTGCATACGCAACCAGTTCCGTCAGATATTGCATCCAAGGGCTGTATTGCCTATAAAAGCCGGTAGTATGCTTGACAATAAGTTGGTGACCATGGTGCTTGTATTCTTCGCCGCCTACATGTCGGTTGCCTTTATCGGCTGGACACTGTTGATGGCATTCGGAGTGGGATTCACAGAATCCATGAGCACCGTGATTTCGGCCATGGGCAATGTAGGGCCTGGATTAGGCAGTTTCGGACCAGCCTTCTCTTGGGCAGCGCTGCCCGATGGCGCCAAATGGATTCTTTCCTCACTGATGCTCATCGGCCGACTGGAGATTTTCGGTTTTCTCCTCATCTTCTACCGGGCTACATGGAGGGGCAGTTGGTCATAGACAAATATAGTATCAATGACATAATAAACATGTCATCATAAACGTTTATATATCGATGGAAGAAACGCAGCATTTTCTTGACCTGATACGACGGTCGCACCGGGGAAGGTTCAAAATATATATCGGAATGATTGCCGGAGTAGGCAAGACTTATCGTATGCTTCAAGATGCACGCGAGATGCTTCGACAGGGCACTGATGTACAAATAGGATTTGTGGAGACACACGGGCGTCCCGATACAGTGAAAGCGCTCAGAGGACTACCTGTTATTCCGCGAAAGAAGGTGTTCTATAAGGGTAAGGAGATTGAGGAGATGGATCTTGATGCCATCCTGCAGGTTCATCCCGACATCGTGATAGTGGATGAACTTGCCCACACCAATGTGGAAGGCTGCCGCCACGCCAAACGATGGCAAGATGTGATGGAACTGCTCGATGCCGGCATCAGTGTGATATCGGCGGTAAACATCCAGCATATCGAGAGTCTGAACGACGAGGTGCGCAAGATGGTAGGTGTGGATGTGAAGGAGCGCATCCCCGACAGCGTGCTGCGCGAGGCCGACGAGGTGGTGAACATAGACCTGACAGCCGAAGAACTTGTGGAACGTCTGAAGGCAGGCAAGATATATGCCCAAGAGAAGATACAGACAGCTCTCGACAATTTCTTCAGTTCTGCCAACATCCTGCAGTTGAGAGAGCTGGCACTTAGGGAAGTAGCATTCAGGGTGGGAAAGAAAGTAGATGATGAAGTGAAACACAAAGAGCCACACATGAAGGGTGTGGCACGTCTGGTGGTGTGTGTGAGCAGTAATAGTGCAACGCAACAAAAAATCATCAGAAAGGCGGCCCGAATGGCTGAGATTCATCATGCAGAACTTATGGCGCTGTATGTGCAGACATCGGTCGAGAACACCGACAGCATACCGCTCGACACGCAACGCCATCTGTTGGGCCATCTTGAATTAGTGGTGGAACTGGGCGGAAAAGTGCATAAGGTTGTATCCGACCATGTGGCTCAAGCCATTGCTGACTTTTGTCGTGGGCAGCGTGCCACCATGCTATGCATGGGACAACCCTCGCTCTCGTTCCCACGACTGTTGATGAGGTCGGGAAGTTATCGCAGATTATTGTCAGAGCTAAAGGAAATGGGCATCGACCTGATGATTTTCGCCTAAGGTATATCCACACCATGTATATTTTATGTATGACAATGATTATCAATGGATTATAGTATGAACATGAAGGAAAAAATTACGCTATCCGTCGGCGTGCTCGTCTCATTGATTGTGGCATTGGTGGCTCTTTCGGTCTTCAGCCTACAGGTATTGACAGCCACGGAGCCCACCTCGCCAGTGGCCGACTATGGTTTGACGCGTGCGCTCATCTTGCTGCTCGTCTTTGGAGCCTTGAGCATCGCCATCGGTGTGTGGATGCTGGCCAAGTTGCCCAAAACTGTTACACACCCGTTTCAGGAATTGATTAAAGGCATCAATGAGATAGCCAATCATAACTACGACACCGAGTTGAATCTGTCAGGAAGCCGGGAGTTGGAACAGCTGTCATCGAACTTCAACCGCATGGCGCGACGCCTTCGCGACTACCACAACTCGTCGCTCTCGAAACTGCGCGTGTCGAAGCAATACATCGAAACCATCATCGACTCTATCGACGAGCCCATCATCTGCATCGACCGTAGCATGACGCTCTACTTTATCAACAATGAGGCGCTTGACATCCTCAACCTGAAACGACAGGATGTAATCGGCAAGTCGGCACAGGAAACAGCCCTGCGAAACGACCTGCTGCGCCGGTTGCTTGTAGGGATGGAAGGCAATAAGGAGCAGGAGGGCGACGAGAAGAAACCAGAAGACAAGAATCAACCGCTGAAGATATATGCCGACAACAAAGAGAGCTATTTCCAGGTGAAATATCTGCCCGTAAGGATGACTTGCAGCGATGGCAGTATAAAGGAAAGCGGCACAGTGATCATGCTGAAAAACATTACGGAATTTCACAAACTCGACGTGGCAAAGACAACCTTTATCTCCACCATCTCACACGAGCTGAAGACCCCTATCTCCGCCATCCTGATGAGTCAGCAACTGCTGGCCGACAATCGTGTGGGAGGGCTCAACCCCGAACAAAAGGAACTCTCCGACAGCATCCGTGAGAATGGCGAACGGCTGCTCAGCATCACGGGCGAACTGCTCAACATGACACAAGTGGAAAGCGGTGTGCTGCAACTGAAGCCCCATATCACCAAACCCATCGAACTGATCGACTATGCCATCAAGGCCAACCAAGTGCAGGCAGACAAATTCCACATCAACATAGAGGTGGAATACCCTAAGGAGAAGATAAGCAAACTGTATGTTGACAGCGAGAAAATCGCATGGGTGCTGACCAATCTGCTGAGCAACGCCATTCGCTATTCTTCGGAAAACGACCGGGTGATTATCGGGGCCTTGCAACCGGACAAGCACCATGTGCTGATATATGTACAGGATTTCGGACGAGGCATAGACCCTCGCTATCACGAGAGCATCTTCGAGCGTTATTTCCGTGTGCCCGGCACCAAAATACAAGGCAGCGGTCTGGGGCTTTCCATATCGCGCGATTTTGTCGAGGCGCATAATGGCACACTGACCGTTGAAAGCGAACCAGGCAAGGGCAGCAAGTTTATTGTCACCCTGCCAGTGTGAATAATATATAGATAGAACAATGAACAAGATACTTATTATCGACGACGAACCCACCATCCGTATGCTTCTCTCACGCCTGCTGGAGCTGGAAGGTTATGAAGTGCTGAAAGCCAAAGACCGCACCACGGCACTCTACACACTGAAGAAACAGGAAGTACAGGTAGTGCTCTGCGATGTGTTTCTGCCCGACGGCAATGGAGTGGATATGGTGCAGGAACTGCAGCAGCTGGCTCCTGCTGCCAAGATAATCCTCCTCACAGCCCACGGCAATATCCCCGACGGAGTGCAAGCCATCAAGAACGGCGCTTTCGACTATATAGTAAAAGGTGATGACAACCGCAAGATTATTCCTATCGTGAATCGTGCCATGGATGCCATTGCATCGGAACAGAAGAAAAAGACATCAAGAGCCACAACGGCCAATTCGCCTACGTTTGACACGATTGTGGGAAAATCGGCAGCCATCACTGATGTAATCCGGCAAGCCATGAAGGTGGCCGCAACCGATGTCTCTGTGCTCATCAACGGCGAAACCGGCACAGGCAAGGAAGTCTTTGCCCAAGCCATCCACAGTGCAAGCCATCGAAGCAGCCAGGCATTTCTCGCGCTCAACTGCTCTGCTTTCAGCCGCGAACTGCTTGAGAGCGAGCTCTTCGGCTATAAGGCGGGAGCCTTTACGGGAGCCGTCAAGGACAAGCGAGGACTGCTGGAGGAAGCCAATCACGGCACCCTCTTCCTCGACGAAATTGGCGAAATGGCACTGGAGTTGCAGGCCAAGCTGCTGCGTGTGCTCGAGACAGGAGAATTTGTCAAGGTGGGCGACACCAAGACCACCCGTGTGGATGTGCGCATCCTCTCAGCCACCAACCGCAATCTGAAGGAAGAAATAGCCAATGGGCGTTTCCGCGAGGACCTCTACTTCAGGCTCTCCGTGTTCCGCATCCTTCTTCCACCGCTGCGCCAGCGCAAGGAAGACATACTGCTCCTTGCCCAGCACTTCATTGGGCGTTATGCCAAACAGATAGGCCGTCCTGCTCCGGCACTGTCTTCCGAAGCAAAGAATCTGTTCTTGTCTTATCCATGGCCGGGCAATGTGCGAGAAATGATGAATGCCATAGAGCATGCCCTTATCGTCTGCGACGGCGAAATCAACCGTCACGACCTGCCCATAGACATGCTTTCGGGCGATACCACCACAGCAGACGATGACTCCTTCGATCTGAAGAGCGTGGAGCGCAACCACATCATCAAGGTTCTTCACCACACCCACGGCAACAAGACAGAAACGGCCCGACTGCTCAAGATTGGCTTGACCACGCTCTATCGCAAGATAGAGGAATATGGGATAAACATTTAGGAAGACGTTGTACCCGCAAGGGCGAAATACAAACCGTGGTTGTTGCCGGGATAGCCCAAGGCTTTTGGTAACGGCAATTGCCATTGGGTGATGCGGTGAATGTGGTGTTCCCCTCGCTGTCAATCGTTACGTTGCCCCATTCCGAAAGCAAGAACCATTCGCAGCAAAGATACGATTTTTTTTGATGTAAATTATTTCAATTAAAAAATATTACCCCATAAACTTTAAAAAATTAATTATTATTAACCATAAGAAGGGTAAAGGTAACTACTCAGCACCCCTCGACATGAACCCAACGAACGTGTCGCGTTAATAATTCATAAACATGTTTTTCCCTTATTTCTAAATCTTTGTTAATGCG
>SFEK01000017.1 GCA_004557285.1 Bacteroidales bacterium
AGCCTAAGCTTCGGCGCATCATCGCTCGGCGGCGTGTTTCACAGCATACGAGAAACAGAAGGCATCGAGGCCGTGAACACGGCATTGGACAACGGCATCAACCTGATTGATGTGTCGCCCTACTATGGCCACTACAAAGCGGAAACGGTGCTGGGCATGGCACTCAAGAACATTGACCGCCAACGCTATTATCTCTCCACCAAGGTGGGAAGGTATGGCGAGAACGGCGTGAACACCTGGGACTATTCGGCCAAGCGTGTCACCGACAGCGTGTATGAGAGCATGGAGCGGCTCAACATCGACTACATCGACCTCATCAACGTACACGACGTGGAGTTTGCCGACTTGAAGCAGGTGGTGGACGAAACGTTGCCGGCACTTGTCAAACTGAAAGAAGAAGGGGTGGTGAAACATGTGGGCATCACCGACCTGCAGCCCGAAAACCTGAAATGGGTGATTGAACATGTGCCTGCCGGAACGGTGGAAACAGTGCTTTGCTTCTGCCACTACTGCCTAAACGACGAGATGCTGCTCGACTATTTAGACTTCTTCGAGGACAACAACATCGGCATCATCAACGCCTCGCCCTTCTCCATGGGACTGCTCTCGCAACGCGGGGCTCCCGACTGGCACCCGGCACCGCAACCATTGAAGGAGGTTTGTGCCAAGGCGGCAAAACATTGTGCCGACAAGGGTTATGACATCGAAAAACTGGCAGTGCAATATGCCACAGGCAACCCACGCATTGCCACCACACTGTTTAGTTCGGCCAACCCGAAGAACGTGCTGAAATGCATCAAATACATGGACGACCCCATCGACAACCAGCTGGTGGATGAGGTGCAGGGCATCATCGGCAACCAGATGCGGGCAAGATGGAAGAACACTTAACGGAAACTGGAATCATGCAAAATACACTGATTATCGATGCCCACTCGCACTTGTGGCTGAAACAGGATGCCGTATGGAACGGCATGAGGGTGAAGACGCTGGAAAACGGTCGCTCGTTTTTCCTCACCGAAGAGCGGCAGATGGTGCCACCGTTCATGATTGACGGCAAGAACTCTGCCGAGGTGTTCCTTTCCAACATGGACTATGCCCAGGTGGGCGGTGCCGTGGTGGTGCAGGAATTTATCGACGGTCTGCAGAACGACTATCTGGAGACAGTGATGCGGAAATATCCCGAACGTTTCTTCGTATGCGGCATGTGCGACTATTTCGTAGGCCACATTCTGGAGCAGGCCAACGCATTGAAAGACCGTGGATTCAAGGGTATTGCAGTGCCTGGACACCGCCTGCTGACCGACAGCCAGCGGATTGCGCTGAACAGCGACGAGATGATGGCCATGTTCCACATGATGGAGGACAACGGCATGGTGCTCTCGCTGTGCTTGGCAGAAGGCGACACGCAGTTGGGCGAAATCAATGAGGTGATAGCTGAATGTCCTGACCTGAAAATCGCCATCGGCCACTTTGGCATGGTGACGGTTCCGGGATGGAAAGAGCAAATCATGCTGGCACGCCATCCGCAGGTGATGATTGAGTCGGGAGGCATCACATGGCTCTTCAACAGCGAGTTCTACCCCTTCGACGGGGCGGTGAAGGCCATACGCGAGGCCATCGACATGGTGGGGGCTGAAAAGCTGATGTGGGGCTCTGACTATCCACGCACCATCACGGCCATCACCTATCGCATGTCGTATGACTTCGTGTGCAAGAGCACGCTGCTCGACGAGCGGGAAAAACGGCTGTTCTTGGGCGAAAACGCCAAGGCATTTTACGGATTTGGCCAACTGCCACAGTTGCCGTATATCAAAAACATGTCGGAATAAATATTTTTAATTAACCATTAATATATAACAAGGAAAATGAAAGCAGTGAAAATATCATCGCCTTTAGAAATGGGCGTAGTAGATATTGAAAAGCCTGTCATCAAGGCAGACGAAGTGTTGCTGAAAATCAAATACGTGGGATTCTGCGGCTCTGACCTCAACACATTCCGCGGACTGAATCCCATGGTGAAAATGCCCGTGATTCCGGGCCACGAGGTAGGTGCCGTGATTGAAGAGGTGGGCGACATGGTGCCCGACACGCTGAAAAAGGGCATGGTGGTGACACTGAACCCTTATACCAACTGCGGCCATTGTGCTTCATGCCGCAACGGTCGTTACAATGCCTGTGAGCACAACGAGACACTGGGCGTGCAGCGACAGGGCGTAATGGCTGAATATGCTGCCCTGCCCTGGACCAAGGTGATTCCGGCAGGCGACATCCCCGTGCGTACCTGTGCCCTGATTGAGCCGATGAGTGTGGGATTTCATGCCGTGGCTCGCGGCGAGGTGACCGACAACTGTTATGTGATGGTAATTGGTTGTGGCATGGTGGGTCTCGGTGCAGTGGTGCGTGCCGCCACAAGGGGTGCCGTGGTGATTGCCGCCGACATCGACGACGAAAAACTGGCTTTGGCCAAGGAGGTAGGCGCCAACTATACCATCAACACCATCGGCGAGGATGTGCACCAGCGCATGCAGGAGATTACGGGCGGCTTGGGAGCCGACGTGGTGATCGAGGCCGTGGGCAGTCCGACTACCTATGTGATGGCGGTGAACGAGGTGTCGTTCACAGGTCGTGTGGTGTGCATCGGCTATGCCAAAAGCGAGGTGGCTTTCCAGACCAAACTGTTCGTGCAGAAGGAACTGGACATCCGTGGCTCAAGAAATGCCACGCCGTCTGACTTCCGCGCGGTGATCAACTGCATCAACAAGGGTGCATTTGACCTTGAAAAATTCATATCGAAAGTGGTGAAGCCTGAAGAGGCTATCGATGCCATGAAGGAATGGAGCAAACACCCAGGTAAGGTGTTCCGCATTTTGGTGGAGATGTAAGGTCATGACTATTTACGACAATTATATCTTTGACCTCGACGGCACATTGCTCGACACGCTCAACGACCTGGCCGCAAGTACCAACCACGCCCTCAGGCAACATGGAATGCCCGAACATACCACCGATGAGGTGAGGCGCATGGTGGGCAACGGTGTGGCAAAACTCATTGAGCGTGCCGTGCCGCAGGGATTGGACAATCCTGACTATGAACAGGTGCTGGCCGACTTCAAGGCACACTACTCGGTGCACAGCATGGACACGACAAGGCCTTATCCGGGCATCGAGGAACTGCTGCACACGCTCAAACAACAAGGCAAACGGTTGGCAGTGGTGAGCAACAAGTTCTGCACAGCCACCGAAGCACTCTGCCGCCATTTCTTCGGCGACACCATCGAGGTGGCCATCGGTGAGAGTGAACGCATCAGGAAGAAGCCTGCTCCAGATGCCGTGATTGAAGCCATGAGACGACTCGACGCCCACAAAGACAACACTGTGTATGTGGGCGACAGCGAAGTGGATGTAGCCACGGCGCACAACAGCGGACTGCCGTGCATCAGTGTGACATGGGGATTCAGAGACCGTGCGTTGCTCACTGACCATGGGGCCACGACCTTTGCCGACAGCCCCATGGACATCGTGGGATAATTCATATCAAGCCCCAAGGGGCGTGTGCAACGATGTGGCGCACTGCTATTGCAGGGTGTGCGCATCAAGATAGTTCTGCACACGCTCCTTGTAGCTTTCTGAAACGGGAATGTAGATGTCGTTCACGACAATGCGACCACGGTCGATTTGACTGATTTTTTGGGTATTGACAATGAACGAACGGTGCACACGCATGAACTGCGGCTGTGGAAGATAATCTTCCAGATTTTTCATGTTCATGAGCGACAAGATGCTCTTGCGCTCGTTTTCCACATAAAACTTGACATAATCCTTCACGCCCTCGATGTAGAGGATGTGGTCGAACATGACACGGTGCAACTTGTATTCACTCTTGACATAGATGTACTTGTCTTGATTTAATATTTTGCAGATATGCTCTCTGCTCACAAGGTTTATCACCTTGTTGACCGTCTTCATGAAATCCTTGTAGCTGATGGGTTTCAACAGATAATCCACAGCATTCACCTTGTAGCCGTCGAGGGCATAACGGTCGAAGGCGGTGGTGAACACAATGCGGGTTTGCTGAGGCAGCAGGTGGGCAAACTCCAATCCGCTGAGTTCGGGCATCTGGATGTCGAGAAACAGCAGGTCGGCAGGCTCTTCCCTCAGGGTCTTCATGGCAGCCACCGCACTGTTGAAACAACCGACAAGGTTGAGTTCGGGGGTCTTTTTGACGTAGCTCGACAACAATTCTGCCGCCAGCGGTTCATCATCGATAATCGCGCATTTCAGTGTCATAGATTAAAATTTTTGAGTAATAAGTGTTTGTTTTTTCATCTACGCCCCTCAACCATTCGTATTGCTTGCCATAGGCCAGTTTCAGGCGTCGCTCCACCTGCATGAGTCCGATTCCGTGGCCGCTCTTGTCGGTCAGGTCTTTGGGGTAGTTGGAGTTATCAATGGCACAGGTCATCTGGTTTTTACCGGCTGTGATGTTGATGTGTATAAAACTGGGACGGGTAGAACTGATGCCGTGCTTAAAGGCGTTTTCGACCAGCGTGATGAACACATAGGGGGCCACATGCACATCGGCATTCGGGTCGATGTCGAAGTTGACTTTCAGTTCTACCGTGTCATTGAGCCTCAGACGCATCAGGTTGATATAGTCGGTGAGAAACTGTATTTCTTCCTTGATGGGGATGCTGTTGGTTTTCATGCCATAAAGCATGGAACGTGACAGTCCGCTGAGGTCGAGCAATGCCTTTTGGGGATTGAAGGCAATGAGGGCATAGATATTGTTGAGCGTATTGAGCAGAAAATGGGGGCGTATCTGAAACCTGAGATTCTCCAGTTCGTCGCGCGTGCGTTGTTTTTCCATTTCCTGTCGTTGGGCTTCCAGTTGGTAGCCGTGTATAGACATCTGTGAGAAGGTGCCCACCATGACAGACAACAGGAGCGAAACGATGTCGCGGAAGACGAAGCGCGAAAACATGTGGGGCACAGGATGCGCACCGGGAATTTCGGGAGGCATCCAGCCCAGTTGCTCCTCGCGGAGGTGTATCAGTTCATGCATATGCTGCAACAACGGCAGCAGCAACACGATGAGTAGCAGACTGGCCAGAAAAAACCACCTGCGATGCCTGTAGAACAGCAAAGGGGTGAGCACAAAATGGGCGATGTAGAAGGCCACGGCAAGCACAAAGGGCACAGAGAAGCGATAGAGCAGCAAACGACCGTCGTAGCCCAGTTCAGGAGGAATGAACAGGATAGACGACAGCGAAATGATCAACCACCCCACCAGGTGGAGGACGACAATGCTATAAGTTGCTTTTCTACCAATTTCTCTCATGTTTACCCTCCTCTGTCTTCTTTAAAGAATAACGACTTTATTCGTATCTTATTGCCTCTATGGGGTCTAATTGTGCAGCTTTCTTGGCAGGATACCAGCCGAAGAACACGCCGGTGGCGGTACAGACGCCAAAACTGAGCAGCACGCTCCATGGTTGGACAAGCACTGGCCAATGGGCGAAGAAATTGACGGCAAAAGTTGCGCCAAGTCCGAGGAACACACCGATGACGCCGCCCGTGACGCTGAGCAGAATCGACTCAATGAGAAACTGACTGAGGATGTCGATACCTCTGGCTCCCACACTCATGCGCAGACCAATCTCTCGGGTGCGCTCGGTGACGCTCACATACATGATATTCATGATGCCGATGCCACCCACCACAAGCGATATGCCGGCGATGCACGCCAGGAGGATGGTCATGAGGTCGGTAGTGGAATTGAGCATAGTGGCGAGCTCCTCCTGTGAACGGATGTTGAAATCGTCGTCATCGCTCTCGGTGGTTTCGGTGGCATCTTTCAGTTTGTGCTGTGTGCGCAGCACGGCGGTGATTTCTTCGATGGCCTTCTGCGTGAGGTTTTCGGTGAGGGCTGAACAATGGATGCTCTGCACATAGGTGATGGCGAGAATACGCTTCATCACCGATGAATAAGGCGCAAGCACAAGGTCGTCTTGGTCAATACCCATGGAGTTGTAACCCTTGCTTTTCAGTACGCCGATGATGCGGAAGGGAATGGTGTTGAAGCGGATGACCTTGCCAATGGGGTCGCGGCCGTCGGGAAAGAGATTGTCCACCACAGTCTTGCCCACCACGCACACCTTGGCACTGGCCTTGATGTCGTCATCATCAAACATCTCGCCGTCGGCCACTTCAAGTTTACGGATGGTGAGGTAGTCGGGATTGACGCCGTAGATGGTTGATGGGGTGTTGTTGTTGCCGCTAATGAACTGTCCTGCACTGTTGACCACCGGACTGATGGCACTGATATACCGGCACTGTTCCTTGAGTGCGGCATAATCAGTGAGTTTGAGGGTCTCCATCGACGAGGCATCCTGTCGCACACCGCCGCGCATGTCTTGTCCGGGCATGATCATGTTGGAACCCATCTCTGAAATCTGCTTGCTGATGCTCTGCTTGCTGCCTTGTCCTATGGCGAGCATGGTGATGACCGAACCCACGCCGATGATGATGCCCAGCATGGTGAGAAACGAGCGCAGCTTGTTGGCGGCAATGGCGCGCAGGGCTATTTTGAGAAGATTGCTGATACTCATTGGTATTGTTCTATGGTTTGCAATGGTTGTGAATTATTCGTCGGCCACAGGGGGCAATGCGGCCAGGGCATCAGCTGCCGAAAGAATGTCGGTGTTGGCCACGTCGCTCTTGATGACACCGTCGCGCAGCACGATGTTGCGACTGGAATAGCGGGCAATGTCGGGGTTGTGGGTGACGAAGATGATGGTGCGCCCTGCGGCATGGAGCTGCTGGAACAGCACCAAGATTTCAAACGAGGTGCGGGTGTCGAGGTTTCCCGTAGCCTCGTCGGCAAGCAGCACGGCAGGATTGTTGACCAAAGCGCGGGCAATGGCCACACGCTGCATCTGTCCGCCCGACATCTGGTTGGACTTGTGATAGAGCCTGCTGCCAAGCCCCACGGCCTGAAGGGCTTTCACGGCTCGTTCCTTGCGCTCTTTGGCACTGACGGAGGGGTTATACATCAGGGGCAGTTCCACGTTTTCGATACTGGTGGTCTTGGGCAGCAGGTTGTAGTTCTGGAACACAAAACCTATCTTTTTGTTGCGCAGCACGGCACGCTCGGCCTTCTTCATCTGCCTGACGGATATGCCGTCGAGAAAATACTCGCCCGAGGTGGGGGTATCAAGGCAGCCCAACTGGTTGAGCAGGGTGGATTTGCCCGAACCCGATGTGCCCATGATGGTGACAAATTCTCCCTCGTAAATCTTGAACGACACTCCACGCAGGGCATGTACCACCTCGTCGCCCACCACAAAGTCGCGCTTCACATCGTGCAGTTCGATGACCGCCTTGCGCCCGTTGTGGTTCTGACCGGCCGACCTTTCAGTTTGTTGTGATGTCATCATTACTTCTTGTTTTTGTTGCTTCCAGGATGTTTGGGGGCAAACGGACTGCTTTCTTGCTGTGGTGCTCCGTTGTCGGGTGCACTCATCTCGCCAGGCATCTTCATTTCGGTGATGATGCGGGTGCCCTTGGCTATACCGCCCAGTATCTCGGTGTTCACACCATCGGTGATGCCCACGTTGACAGGATGCGCCTGGAACACATTGTTGTTGAGAGTCCACACCTTCTTGCTGCCCTTGCAGTCTTTGATGGTGTTCTTGCCTGCCAGTTCGGCGGTGGGCGTAAAGCGCAGAGCCTTGTTGGGCACGCTCAACACGTTTTGCTTTTCAAGGGTATAGATGGTGACATTGGCGGTGAGCCCCGGCTTGAGCTTGAGCTGCTTGTTGGGTGCGCTGATCACCACCTCATAGGTCACCACGTTGTTGTTGGTGGTGGCCTCTTGCCGCACCTGTGTGACACTGCCCTGGAACACGTCTTCGGGGAAGGCATCCACGGTGAACGACACGCGCTCTCCTTCCTTCACGTTTCCGATGTCGGCTTCATCCACATTGGCGATGACACGCATGTCCGTGAGGTCTTGGGCAATGGTGAACAAGGTAGGAGTAGAGAAACTTGCCGCTACGGTCTGTCCTTCTTCCACTTCCTTGGCCAGCACAACACCGTCGATGGGCGACGTGATGGTGGCATAGCCTAAGTTGGTTTGTGCCTTGGCCACACTCTCCTGCCGCTGCCTCACGGTTTCCACGGCCTGACGATAGGCAAGCTGGGCGGTTTCAAACTCGTCGGCACTCACCAGACCTTTATTATATAAGGTGGTGTAGCGGTCGTAGTTGGCCTTCTGGTATTTCAGTTGGCTCTGGGCGTCGCTGAGGTTGGCCTTGGCAATGTTGAGTTCGCTGATGAGGTTGGTTTTGTCCAATTCTGCAATCACCTGCCCTTTCTACACCACGCTATTGTAATCAACAAAGAGTTTGGCCACAATGCCTGACACCTGCGTACCCACATCCACGGACGTCACTGGCTCGATGGTGCCTGTAGCGGTGACGCTGTTGGAGATGGTGGTTTCGTCCACCAAGGCGGTATCGTAGGTGACTTCCTGTTGCTCCTTGCCGCAGAAGGCAAGGCTAAGGCATACGGCAATGGCCACGACGGCTGCCAATGTCATGATGATTTTCTTTTTCATAGATTTGTGGTATTTTTTCTAATTGAATGATTCCATGTTTCCGTTTTCATAAAAGTGCAGCAACTGCAAATAGAGCAGCGTGGTGTATTTGCTCTCCAAGCGACTCTGCTGGGCATTGAGCAGAGTGGTCTTGGCATTGGTGAGTTCTACAATGTTTTTCAGTCCGAGGCGAAACTGCTCGCCCAGCAGTTCATAACTGTCCTGCGCACTGACCACACTGGCTTTGGCAGCCTTGTAGCGTTGCTGGTTGGTGGTGGCGTTGATCCAGAAGCCCTGGATGGTGAGTTGCAGAGAGCGGCGGGCATCTTCTTCCTTCAGCTGAGCCTGCTGCAGGGCGAGTTTGGCCTTGTTCACGGCAGTTTTGGTACTGCGGTTGTCACTGAGCGGCACACTGAGTGTCACGCCGAGCGATCCACGCATATTGTCGGGCATCTGACTGCCCCACGACGTGCCGGTGCCGGTTATGGTGTTGGTGCCTATGCCACCCTGAAGTGCAACGGTGGGCATCTTGCCCGTACGGGCTATGTCGATGTCGGTCTTGCCGCGCTCAATGTCGATGGCAGCCTGCTGCATTTCAGGCCGCATGGCCAGGGCGGCAGTCATCACCCTGTCGGCCGGAGGAATGTCGGCAAGAGCCTGACGGTCGGAGGCCGACGGCACGGCCACATCAAAATCAGTGGCATAGTCGAGCCGCAACAGTTCCTTCATCTGCAGTTTATATTCGTCGAGCGTACCCTTGGCGTTGACCAAGTTATACTCGTCGGTGGCAGCCTGCGCCTCCAACTGCGACAGGTCGGCTTTGGAGAGTTTGCCCACACGGTACATCTCGGTGCCGCGAAGAACGTTCTGCCTGCTGATGTCGAGTATTTCCTGATGCACATTCACCGACTCGTTGACATAGAGTATCTGCACAAACAGCTGCACGATTTGCTCTTGGATGTTGTTGCTGTTTTCCTCTACCGTGAGCTGGGCCTGACGGTCTATGCGCTCGCTTTGGGTGATGTTGTGTCTGCGGCGCTTGCCATCCCATACGGTCCAGTTGGCATTGAGTCCGTAATCGCCCGAATAGGAAGCCTTGTCGGCACTTGAACCATTATCCATAAAGGGTTGGTAGCCCAACTGATGGGTGGTGGACAACGACAGCGAGGGCAACAGTGCCGCCTGCGACTCTCGGGTGTCTTCCTGGGCTGAAAGCACCGACAGACGTCCTGTGTTGAGCGTGATGTTGTGCTGCAGGGCATGGTCGATGCACTGCTGCAGCGTCCACACGGTAGGCGTATCGGCCATGGCAGTGTGCAAGGTTGCAGTCATGACGACTGCCAAAATGGGTTTTCTCATATTTCTTTTGTATCAAAAAACGATTTTGGATGCAAAAGTAATGGGTTTTGTCTTCATGAAAAAACAAAATGGATAATTATCCCAAGTTAACAGAGATAAGTATCCATTTTGTAGATAATACATATTTTATTTAACAAATATTATTGTTGTACCAAACTGTTCAGACGGGCGATGTATTTGCCAAGGATATCAAACTCGAGGTTGACCACCGTGCCCAGCTGGATGTCGCAGAAGTTGGTATGTTCAAAGGTGTAAGGAATGATAGCCACCTGGAAGGTATTCTCTGTGGGCTGGCACACCGTCAGCGACACGCCGTTGACGGTGACGCTGCCTTTATCCACAGTAAAATAGCCGCGGCGAGCCATCTCCTTGTCGTAATCGTAGCGGAATGTGAAATAGGTGCTGCCGTTGGCATCCTGCACGTCCACACAGCGGGCGGTCATATCCACATGACCCTGCACGATGTGCCCGTCGAGTCGGCCGTTCATGGGCATCGAGCGTTCTACATTGACTTTGTCACCCACCTTGAGCAGCCCCAGGTTGGAGCGGTCAAGGGTTTCTTTCATGGCTGTGACAGTGTAGCTGTCGCCCTGCATCGACACCACAGTGAGGCACACGCCGTTATGAGAAACACTCTGGTCTATCTTCAACTCGTGGGCAAAGGGGCACGAAAGCGTGAGATGCACATTGTCCTTGTCGTGGACGATGGCCGTGACCTTGGCCATTGATTCTATAATACCGGAAAACATGAATTGTTGTGTTTTGATGATTATAAATATGTTGACGAAAATATGGGCAGGATAAATCCTGCCCACTATGAAAAAAGACCGTACCGGTGATGTGATGAAAACTCCTGATCTATAAGATTTGAGTGCTCTCCGCCTTTGTAATCCACCGGCTTTACAGCTATATCGTGAGATATTGTGGCCCGCCATTGGCAAAAGATGCGTTCTCGGTTTTCGTAATTTAATTGATGAGTATCCCTATCGAACCAAAATACGGTCTCTTGTTTCATCTTTGCGGGTGCAAAAGTAAGCATTTATTGCCAATGCGCCAAATAATTTCACCATGAATATCAAAATATTTAAAAAATTGTATGTACTTTTGCACCCAAAATAATAGAACATTACCATGGACAAGAAAAAGAAATCATTGAAGAAAATCATCGTGGCGGCTGATGTCGCCGTCACACTGCTGCTCATCGCAGGCTATTGCATTTTCTTTTCGTCGATGAACAAAGCCGACGAGCGGCAATATGTCTATATCGACGACGACGACAACATCGACTCGGTAATCGTGAAAATGGACGCGCTCTGCACACCGCAGTCGATGCTCGGATTCAAACTGCTGGCCAGCGTCACCTCGTATGCCGACCATGTGAGGAGCGGACGTTATGACGTGGGCGACGGCAAGGGGGCGTTCAACGTGTTCAGAAGAATTAAAAACGGTATGCAGGCACCTGTCAACCTGACCATTCCGAACGTGAGGACGGTTGAACGGCTGGCAGGGGCGCTGTCGAAGAAACTCATGATGGACAGCGTGACCGTGCTCAAGGCGTTGACCGATTCTGCCGTGTGTGCCAAATACCACTATACGCCGCAAACCATCGTGTGCATGTTCATTCCCAACACTTATGACGTGTATTGGAACATCTCCACCGACAAACTGCTCGACCGCATGGACAAGGAGAGCAAACGGTTCTGGAACGACGAACGCACACAAAAGGCCAACGACATGAAGCTGACCAAAGAACAGGTGATAACGCTGGCAAGCATCGTGGACGAGGAAACGGCCAACGATCAGGAAAAACCGATGGTTGCAGGCATGTATTACAACCGGTTGATGGCCGACATGCCGCTGCAGGCCGACCCCACCATCAAATTCGCCCTCAACGATTTCAGCATCAGGCGCATCTACCACAACATGCTGCAGGTGAACAGTCCGTACAACACCTATAAGAATACCGGCCTGCCTCCAGGCCCCATCCGCATCCCCACCGTGGTGGGCATCGATGCCGTGCTCAACTACACTCACCACAAATATCTTTACATGTGTGCGAAGGAGGACTTCAGCGGTACGCACAACTTTGCCGAAACCTACCAAGAGCATTTACAGAATGCTGCAAAATACAGCGATGCGCTCAACAAAAGGGGCATAAAATGACATTTCCGTGGAAAAATATTGCTGCAATGGGAAAAATACACTACCTTTGCATAAGATAACATTTGTATTGTAAATACTTTTCAAAACAACAAGCACTCAATATGACAAACAACGAAGAGAAAAAGGCCGAAGAGAAAAAAAATCTTAGCTTTGTAGAGCAAATGGTGGAAAACGATATTGCCGAAGGCAAAAACGGCAAACGCATACAGACTCGTTTCCCGCCTGAACCTAACGGCTATTTACATATTGGGCACGCCAAGGCCATCTGCATGGACTTTGGTGTGGCTGAAAACTATGGGGGCGTGTGCAACCTGCGTTTTGACGATACCAACCCAAGCAAGGAAGACACCGAATATGTTGACTCTATCCTCAACGACATTCAATGGCTGGGCTTCCACTGGGCCAACGTGTATTATGCTTCCGACTATTTCCAGCAGCTGTGGGACTTTGCCGTGTGGATGATCAAACAGGGCAAGGCTTATATCGACGAACAGACAAGCGAGGAAATCGCACAGCAGAAGGGAACACCCACGCAGCCGGGCGTGAACTCGCCCTACCGTGACCGCCCCATCGAGGAAAACCTCGAACTGTTCAACAAAATGAATACACCCGACGTGGTGGAGGGCTCAATGGTGCTGAGGGCAAAGCTGGATATGGCCAACCCCAACATGCACTTCCGCGACCCCATCATGTATCGCATCATTCACACACCGCACCACCGCACAGGCACTCAGTGGCACGCTTACCCCATGTATGACTTTGCCCACGGACAGAGCGACTACTTTGAGGGCGTGACCCACTCCATCTGTACACTGGAGTTTGTGCCTCACCGTCCGCTCTATGATGCGTTCATCGACGACTTGAAAATCTCCAAAGGCGAAGGCGACAACCTGAACGACTTCCGTCCTCGCCAGATTGAGTTCAACCGTCTGAACCTGACCTATACCGTGATGAGCAAGCGAAAGCTGCACGCACTGGTGGATGGCAAATATGTGTGCGGATGGGATGACCCGCGTATGCCCACGCTCTGCGGTATGCGCCGCAGGGGTTACTCGCCCGAAAGCATCAGAAACTTCATCAAGAGCATCGGCTACACCAAATTCGATGCCCTGAACGACGTGGCTTTGCTGGAAGCTGCCGTGCGCGATGACCTGAACAAACGGTCGCTGAGAGTTTCGGCAGTGGTGAACCCTGTGAAACTGGTGATTACCAACTATCCTGAGGGCATGACCGAAGAGATGGAAGCGGTGAACAACCCTGAAAACGAGGCTGACGGCACACACACCATCACCTTCAGCAGAAATCTCTGGATTGAGCGTGACGATTTTATGGAGGATGCACCGAAGAAATTTTTCCGCATGACTCCTGGAAAAGAGGTGCGCCTGAAAAATGCCTACATCGTGAAATGCACGGGATGCACCAAAGACGAGAACGGCAACATCACCGAAATCCAGGCAGAATATGACCCCAACAGCAAGAGCGGCATGGATGGTGCCAACCGCAAAGTGAAGGGCACACTGCACTGGGTAAGCGCAGACCATTGCCACAAGGCTGAGGTGAGGGTGTATGACCGCTTGTTCAGCGTAGAGAACCCTGGTGCCGACGAACGTGACTTCCTGGAATTGCTGAACCCTGACTCGCTGCAGGTCATCGACAACTGCTATGTGGAAAATTATGCCGCTGAACGCAAACCCGGTGAATATCTCCAGTTCCAGCGCATCGGTTATTTCATGCCCGACCTCGACAGCAAGCCCGAACACTTGGTGTTCAACAAAACGGTGGGTCTGAAGGACACATGGGCAAAAATGAACAAATAAAAATGCTGATTGACAGTCTTGCCTGATACTCAAAAAAATGGGTATCGGGCAAGCCTTTATATATTTTGAATAAAAACTTTAACTATAATTCATAACAAGATGTCATACAACTCTGATGAATATTATCGTTCTAAAGCATTCAAGCAAATGCTTCTCGACTTCCAAGAAGCCGAGAAAAACAACTTGCCCATTATGCTTGAACCGGAGGATTATGTGGACATCGCCGAATATTATTACAACCGGGGACAGGTGGATTATGCACAAGAAATCAGCGAAAGGGCCATCGACATCTATCCCGGTGAACTGATGCCGCTGCTGTTCAGGGCAAGAATGGAACTGACCGACTTCAACAATCCTCAAAGGGCACTGTTTTATGCCGAACAAATCAACGACAAGTTTGACACGGAATATATTTATATCATGTCGGAAATCATGCTCGCACAGGGCATGATAGCCGAAGCCGACGACTATCTGGAAGGGAAATATGAAGGTCTGAGCGAAGAAACACAAATGCTGTTTGCCATTGATGTGGCCGGCATATTCTCTGACTACAACCTCTCGGCTATGGCTGAAAAATGGCTCAACCGTTCTGACAGGGTTAACGCTGACGACTACAAGGAGCAGAAGGCCAGAATCCATTTTGACAAAGGGCAGTTTGATGAATGTGAAAAAATATACAACGAACTGATTGACAACGATCCTTTTTCCACACAATACTGGAATGCACTGGCTTCTTCCCAATTCCTGAGCAACAAGATCCAAGAATCCATACAAAGCAGTGATTATTCATTGGCCATCAACCCGGAAAACGCCGCAGCACTGCTCAACAAAGGCAATGGCATGTATAATCTCGGCAACTACAAGGAGGCGTTGCACTGTTATAAGAAGTATGTGGAGACAAACAGCGACGACGAGTCGGCTCATCTGCTCATCGGATGCTGCTACATGCTTGATGACAAGTATGAGAAGGCCATCGAACATTTTGAACGGGCCTACAGATTGTCAACCAAAGATTCGCCTTATCTGCTCGATATCTTCCGCAACTGGGCCATGAGCTTGTGCAAGATCAACCGAAAGAAGGAAGGTTTCGACATGGCTGACATGATTTCCATGGCGGATTGCGACGAATATGAACAGCTGGTGTTCAAAGGAAGTCTGTACGCCGAATGTGGTGACCTGGAAGAGTCGAACAAATGTTATTTCGAGGCCATCGAAAAGTCGCATTATTCGCCCGGCGTGTTCATGAGGGTGTGTATTGCCATCTTCGACAGCGGCGACATGGGATTGGCTTACCAAATGTTCAAAAGTCTCTTCACCACCGTTCCCGACTGGAACAAGGGGTATGCCTATATGGCCACCTGCTGTTTCTACCTGAAAAGGATCGACGAATTTCTGGAGTATCTAAAACTGGCCGTCGAACATACGCCCGAAGAGACGAAAACATTATTAGGCCACCTGTTCCCTGTGGATATGGAACCGATAGCCTATTATGATTATATGATAAAATTCCTTGAAAAATACAAGTAGCCTAAGCGTTGAATGTCATTCAACGCTCCTCAAGCCTTCTTGCTCTTCCTGCCTTTGTAAATCAGATAACACACCACCAATGCGGCAATGCCGAGAATGGCGTAGCCTAACTCATGGCTGTATCGGGTGGCCATCAGATACACGTCTTCGGTGGTCTTGATTTCAGTAAACTTATAGATGAAATAGCCGATGAGAGCCAATATGGTGTTCCACAGGCCTGCACCAATGGTGGTGAAGAACAGGAAACGGCCAACGGCCATACCTGACAGTCCGGCTGGAATACTGATGAGCTGACGAACGGCCGGCACCAGACGACCGAAGAATGTAGAAGCGGCACCATGCTCGCGGAAATATTGCTCAGCATGTTCCACCTTCTGGCGGTCGATGAGACAAAGATGCCCCAACCGGCTGTCAGCAAAACGATAGACAATGGGGCGTCCCAACCAGCGGGCAAGGTAATAGTTGACCAAGGCGCCAAGGTCGGCTCCCAATGTGGCAAACACAATCACCAAGATGAAGTTCATACTGTCGTCGGTCATCGACTTCCACGCAGCCGGAGGCACAATCACCTCTGAGGGGAAAGGGATGAACGAACTTTCAATGGCCATAAAAAGGGTGACAACCCAATAGTTAAGGTTGTCCAACACCCATCGGAACAATTCTGCTGTATCCATATACTTGATTTGCTTTTTCTTTGTTGAATAATATCGTTTTTAATGATGTGTCAAGAGGTTGGTCTTTGCAGCCTACAAGTCTTGCATCTCCTGATAAATGCGCTGCACAGGCAATCCCATCACATTGAAATAACTGCCGTTGATATGCGACACGCCAATGTGGCCTATCCATTCTTGAATGCCGTAGGCTCCTGCCTTGTCCAACGGTTTGTAATGTTCTACATAATAATCTATCTCGCTGTCATTAAGTTTCTTGAAGGTCACGTCGGTCACCACGCTAAACGACTTCTGGCGTTCTCTGGTAGTCAGACAAACGCCTGTGGCCACATGATGTGTTTTGCCCGAAAGCGCATAGAGCATTTGCTTTGCCTCGTCGAGCGTCTTGGGTTTGCCCAGCACATCACCGCCCAGCACCACAATGGTGTCGGCGGTAATCACCAGTTCGTTGTCTTTCATATCACCTTGATAGGCAGCAGCCTTTTTCGTGGCAATATACTGTGCAATGTCCATCACGGGCAAATCGGCAGGGTACGACTCGTCGATGCCTTCAACCACCTTCACGGTGAAAGGCACATCCAATCCTGCCAACAATTCCTTGCGTCTTGGACTGTTGCTTGCCAAGACAATCTGATAATCGGTTTTCAACATCTTATGTTTTTGAATCATCATGGGTTTGATACTTGTATTGTCAGTTTTTGGTAATTTCGGCCGGGTGCTGACAACTACCATCCGAATGCCGTTTCACTGCTCAGCCATTTGCCCTGGGCCCTCAACACCTGTTCGATGATGTCGCGCCCTACCCCATGCCCACCGGCACACTGCGACACGTAACGACTGATGGCTTTGATGTCGGGACAGGCATCTGAGGGGCAGCAGGCACATCCGCAACGTTTCATGATTTCGTAGTCGGGAATGTCGTCGCCCACATAGATGATTTCTTCATCGGCAAGTCCGTAACGTTGCAAGAATTTATCATATTCCTTGATTTTCACGGCACATCCCATGTAGATGTCTTCCACGCCAAGGTTCTCATAGCGCATCCTCACGCTTTCGGTTTTTCCACCAGTAAGTATCACGATGCGCAGCCCGCATTTCTGTGCCAGCTGAATGGCATAGCCGTCTTTGATGTTCACCGTGCGCATGGGCTCACCGTTGGGATGCAGCGGAATGGTCTCGGCACTCAGCACACCGTCAACATCGAAAACCACTGCGCGTATTTTGGTCAAATCGTAGTTGATCATTGTTTTGTTCTTGTATTATTGATTGTCTTCATTGAGGGGTTCCATCTCTAATAATGTCCTGTCATTGGGGTTCATGCCGAGGGCAGCATGATGGATACTTTTGCTCATCAGCCTGTAGATTTGTTGATAGATGGGCATGTCATCGAGCAACGCCTCTTGGGCACGAAGCACATTTTCGTCATACCTCACCGCCGGTCCAGTCTGGGCCTCTGCCGGCAACAGTTGGTGCACCTTTCGGGTGGTTTCATCAATCAAGGGCAGCATCACCTCAAAAGGGATGCCGTGACGCTGCAGCAACGAGGCGGCCACAGCATAGCAATGATTGGCAAAATTGCAGGCAAACACGGCAGACAGGTGCAGGTATTTCCGCGAGGCTGAGTCCAAGGCATACACCTTGTTGGAAATGTCGTTGGCCAGTTGGTTGCACACGGCAGCAGCCACCTCGTCGTTTCCCTCAACAAAACATGGCACTTCGCTGAAATCCACCAACTTACGTTTGGAGAAAGTCTGCATGGGATAAAGCACGCCATAATGCCTGGCATGCCCTGCAAACACATCCATCGGAACACTTCCAGCCGTATGCAGCAACACCTTGTCGGCTACCGACGCTCCAATCGTGGCGGCCAACGTAGGCAGCACGCTGTCTTTCACGGCAAGGATATAGACGTCAGCATCTCGGTTCAGCCGATGGATGTCTGTCACCGCCTCGCATTGCAAGACTTGGGCCAAAGAGTCGGCCGACGGGGATGTTTTGCTGAACACCTGAAGGATGTCGTGTCCGGCTCCCTGTAAGGCGTGCGACAGACTGGTCATCAGGTTTCCCGCACCAATCAAGACTATCCTCATGTTCAAAATTGGTTAATATGCACGTTCTCCCATTTCAGCGCTTCTTCATCCTGCAATTTGCGTTCCTTGGCCTTGTGTCCGAAACCAACGACACACAACACCGACAATTCCTGAGGAATGTCGAGAATGCCGTGTATCACCTCGTCGGCAGTGGTGCCGTCTGACAAACCTCTGTTTTTGATTTGTGCCCAACATGAGCCCAACCCCAAGTCTTCTGCCTGGTATTGCATGGAAATGGCTGCGATGGAACAATCTTCCACCCAACAATCATTTTCCATAGGATGGCCCAAGACGACGATGGCAAGAGGGGCATTCTTCAGGAACTGGCCTCCCAGATCCTTGGCATCAGAAAGTTTTTCGATGAGCACCTTGTCATCCACAACAACGAAATGCCAAGAACGGCATCCTTTTGAAGTGGGCGACATCAATGCCGCACGCAATATCAGTTTCACGTCGTCGGGGTGGATTCCTTCGTCGGTAAATGCCCTGTGGCTGCGACGCTGCTGTACTAACGCTTTAAAGCTGTCCATGTTGTAATTGTCTTCTTTTGTGTTAAAAATGTTTTTTGTCATCTAAGATAATGCAAAGATACTTATTTATCGCTTGAAAATGGGATAACTTGTGGTTTTTTTTTGAAAGATTTATTATTTTTGCGGTATGAACACGATTCATGTTGCCATCATCTCAAAAAGCGACGACTTGCCGGTGCTCCAATCGGCGTCATTCTTCCATAGTGAACGATTGTTTGCTGTGGTGGAAAAGACACCATCAGAATGGCCGTATATGGTCATCGCCTACGACGGGGATGTGCCTGTGGCGCATCTTCTGGTGATTTTGCGCCGCAGAGGTTCGCTGATTCCTCCTTACCTGTTCACCCAAGCGAGGATCTACGGCGAAGGCGTTTACGCTGATGGCTACGACAAGGAAGAACTGTTTGCCCACATGCTGCAAAGCGTTGTAAAAAAATTCAGCAAAGGCCTGTGCCTTTTCATGGAATTCAGCGAAATGAGCAGCAAGATGTTCGGCTACAAGACATTCAGAGACAACGGTTTCTTTCCTGTACATTGGATGGAAATCCACAATTCGTTGCACTCCAGAAATCCCCGAGAACGGCTTTCTGACAAAATGCGCAAAAGCCTGGCCCAAGCCCATAGATTGCGAATGACGGCCCACGAATCCCAAGACACCAGTAGCCTGGACAGTTTTTACCGCATGCTGGTACGCCACACCACAGAGGGAATCCGCAGATTCATTCCCGACAAGAGTATGTTCAAGCAGTTCATCGACAATGGCGACGGCCATCTGTACTACACCTTGTACAAGGACAAGATGATTGCGGGATGCATCAGCATCGATTCGGGCAATGACAGTTATCTGTGGTATATGACATCCAAGAAACATATCTACAGAAAACGCGCCATGGCACTGAGCGTATGGGCAGCCATCAACCATGCCCATCAGCAGAAGCGCCGGCACATCTACTTCATGGATGTGGGTCTGCCATTCAAGAAAAACAGATTCAGAGATTTCATTCTCCGGTTTGGAGGTAAGCCCGTGGGCACCTACCGATGGTTCCGCTGCTCCATCAAGTGGCTCAACCGACTGCTCACCTGGTTTTATCAGGAATAGCCGCAAAACCATCAACACACCATAGCCCCTTGAAACCAACAAACCGGAACATCTCTATAGAGACATTCCGGTTCGTTGGGAAAATACGACGATATTGTTACGCTGTACTACAACATCAATTGTTTACAGAGCCGCCCACAATGTCGAGCAACTCGTTGGTGATGGCTTGCTGTCTGCTCTTATTGTATTGCAAGTTCAGCTGGCGCAATAACTCATCAGCATTGTCGGTTGCGGTCTGCATGGCCACCATTCGGGCGGCATGCTCACTGGCGTTGCTGTCGAGCAATGCGGTATATACCATCAAGTGCAAGAGCTTGGGGATAAGTATTTTCAGCACGCTATCCATGTCAGGCTCTACAATGAAGTTGTCGTTCAGTGGCTTGGCCTGTTCTTTGTCACGCTTGCTGTCGCGCTCGCCCCTTTTGCGCAGATACTCCTGAGCCTTCAATGTCGCGATGTTCGAACTCAGGTCGCGCTCGTCATCCTCATCCAGTTCCTTGCTGATGTCTATCGGCAACAAGGCCTTGCGGGTGAGGATTTGCGAACCGGCACTCTTGAAGTGATGGTAGATCAGCTCCACACGGTCCAATTCGCCGTGAAGGAACTTGTTACCCAACTCACGCGCCAAATCAATACACTGCTGCACATTGGGTTTGTCGGCCAGTGATGTAAAGTCACCACCTTTCTCCAATCCCAGTTTCGTCACTTTCTCAGCCACCTTACGTCCAACGGGGTAAACCACAACATCGTTGATACCCTTTGCACGATACTCGTCAACAGTCTGTTGCATCATTTTGATGACATTGGCGTTGAAACCACCACAAAGACTGCTGTTGGATGAAAAGACAACAAGTGCCACACGATTGACCTGACGCTCTGTGGAGAATACCGTAGAAGCATCAGCCTCTGATGCGAGAAATGTCTTGAGGATATGTTCAAGCATCGACTCATAAGGCAACATGTTCTCAATCATGACCTGAGCATGATGAAGCTTTGAAGACGCAACCATCTTCATTGCACTCGTGATTTTGCGGGTGCTGTTGACAGATGATATTCTGGTCTTGATCTCTTTCAGTGACGGCATAGGCTATTAATTTTTATACTGTCCGGCAACATCGGCCATTACCTGCTCAATGACGGCGGTCAGCGAATCATCTAATTTACCTTTGGCCAATTCTTCCAGCACCTCGGGATGGGTTGAACGGAGCATGTCCAAGAAAGCGTCCTGGCACTTGCGCACCTGCTCAACGGGCACCTGGTGCATCAATCCGTGTGTACCACAGTAGATGATGGCCACCTGCTCGGCAACGGGCATCGGGCTGTACTGGGGCTGGATGAGCAACTGGTTGTTCTTGCGTCCGCGGTCAAGGGTCATCGCGGTAACGGCGTCCATGTCACTGGAGAACTTGGAGAAGGCCTCCAACTCACGATACTGAGCCTGGTCGATTTTCAACGTACCGGCCACCTTCTTCATACTCTTGATCTGTGCAGAACCTCCCACACGGCTCACGGAAATACCCACGTTGATGGCAGGACGGAAACCCTGGTTGAACAAGTCGCTCTCCAAATAAATCTGACCGTCGGTGATTGAAATCACGTTGGTAGGAATGTAGGCAGAAACGTCGCCTGCCTGTGTTTCGATAATAGGCAGAGCGGTCAACGAACCACCACCCTTGACATGACCTTTGAGGCACTCGGGCAGGTCGTTCATCTTCTCGGCCACTTCCTGCTGGTCGTTGATACGAGCGGCACGCTCCAGCAAACGACTGTGCAGATAGAACACGTCACCGGGATATGCCTCACGGCCTGAAGGACGACGAAGGATAAGCGACACCTCACGGTAGGCGACAGCCTGCTTTGACAGGTCATCGTAAACCACCAAGGCCGAATGACCACGGTCGCGGAAATACTCGCCGATGGCAGCTCCGGCAAAAGGTGCATAATACTGCATGGCAGCAGGGTCAGCAGCGGTAGCTGCCACCACAATGGTATAAGGCATGGCCCCATGCTCCTTGAGGTTAGATACCAAGGCAGCTACGGTCGAAGCCTTCTGACCAATGGCCACATAAATACAATATACGGGTTTACCTGCGTCGTAAAAACTCTTTTGGTTGATGATTGTGTCAACAGCGATGGCAGTCTTGCCGGTCTGACGGTCGCCGATGATAAGCTCACGCTGACCGCGGCCAATGGGAATCATTGAATCGACAGCCTTAAGACCAGTCTGGAGTGGCTCCTTTACCGGCTGGCGGTAAATCACACCTGGAGCCTTACGGTCGAGCGGCATTTCAAACGCGCCCTTCATGTCAATCGCTCCCTTGCCGTCAATCGCCTCGCCAAGAGGATTGATGACACGTCCGAGCATGTTGTCATTCACGCGGATGCTGGCAATACGCTTCGTACGCTTCACCAACATACCTTCCTTAATGCCCGACGTGGTACCCAAGAGGACACAACCTACATTATCTTCTTCAAGGTTCATCACAATGGCCATGGTGCCATTCTCGAACTCGAGCAATTCGTTGGCTTCAGCGTTGCGCAAGCCATAGATACGTGCCACACCATCGCTTACCTGAAGCACGGTGCCCACTTCATCAAACTTTGCATTGTCGCTGATGCCCTTCAACTGTTCGAGCAGAACCGAAGAAACTTCGCTTGGCTTAATTTTATCTGACATATTTTTCTGTTAGGATGGAAGATTAGCCTCTCCCACCGTTAAAGTTAATCATATAG
>SFEK01000138.1 GCA_004557285.1 Bacteroidales bacterium
CTTGGTTAGCACGATTGTCCTCCCACTCTATTTCCACAGCCGTCGTATCTGCGATGCTTACGCAGTAGTTGCTCTTGTGGTCGGCATCGTTGTAGATGATATTGTCCGCTATTCGAGTGTTAACGGGGGGCAGGGTGCAATCGGTGGCAGAATGGTAGTTGACACTAAACGCCTCCTTGCAATTCACCATGATATTTCCTTCTATGGTAGCATTCTTCACCTGAAAATACTCGTTTAAGGCAGAGTTTGCTTTTCCTCGCACAAGGCAAATAGCCGCGCGATAATTGTTGCCTGCAAGGTCCTGCATATAGTTGCCCCGCACCACATGGTCCTCACCAATAACACGCACGCCGCCGCTGCCTGACTTCTGTGTCCCGTAGAAGCAGTTCTCCTCTACGGTGCATCCGTTGCCGTGGCGCAAAGTAAGCATGCCTGCGCAGGCGAAGAAAGTGTTGTGCCGATAGGTGTTGCCACAACTCTTGTTGCTGACCGCCTCTATCTCGCCATCACATTGCTTGAACCAATTGTCTTCTACAATACACGCCGCATGCTGCATGCTCGTGCTGCTATCGCCAATGCGGATGATTTCCTGCCCATTCAGTTCTTTCCCGTTTTCATCCATATTAGCAGTTCGATAGCCGAAGATATTGTTGTCAATTCTATGGGCAGGCACTATGTCTGTTTCTAACCAAACCACCAGCAGCGTGCCCATGTTGGTCTTATTCTCAAACAGGCAATGGTCCACTCGGTGTCCCTGTCCGTATAGCGACACCCACTTGGTGTCCACGGTAGGATCAGCGGGGGAGTAGCCGCGTATGACGCTCTCTGTCAGTCGGCAGTTACGAGTGCCTTTTGCGAAGGTTATGGCATGGCTCTTGCCCGTATAGGTGCCCTCAAAGACCAGCCCGTTAACCTCTACCCACGCGCCGTTCACTGTGAGTTGGCTACTGCCCATCAGGTGTACCCCGCCCGCGGTGGCGGCACGGAGCACAACCGGCTCCAATGCCGTTCCCGTGGCAGTGATACTGATTTTTTGGTCCGTCCATACGCCGTCCTGCATCACAAGCGTATCGCCCGCCTGCCAACTGCCATTGTTGATAGCAGACGCTGAAGAGACGCTTACTTGGCGAGCATTCACGCCCATGCTACACAGCAGGAAGACAAGAAGAAAAACCTTATTAATTTGACGCATGCTAATTTCTTATTATCCTACAATGCTGTTCCCATTACATTGTAGAGCACGCCATAGCGGTCAATCACGAGTTGACCGTTCATGATACGTTTCACGGCTTTCGCGGGGGTTGTTGTGCTTTCTATTGCGGTGGGCGTTTCTCCATACGCTGTGGTAGCAATCTTCCATATATAGAGCGTACCGCTGGCGGCGTTGATAATACGAATCTTGGTAGGTTGAGTGCGGTTGAGTTGATATTTCTTCACCATCACGGCTTTGGTGCCGGTGAGGTTCTCTTCGCAATCTTTCCATGTCATCGACTCGTTGTCAAAGTATTGGATGCTCACTTTCTTGTTATCGCTACCGGTGGTCAGCACTACCTCTACACTTCCGACATTGGTCAGCAAGGGAGTGGTTACCATACCGCCTTGCGATTGCTTATCCACTACGATACGATTGGTGTAGTTGATTTTTGTTGTAGCATCTGTGATACTTCCTTCCCCAATAAAGGCTTTGGTTAAAATAAAGCCGTTGATGGTATCAGAAGGGAAGTTGCCGCTGGTGATGTCGTAGGCGTTACTATCATTCTTTTCTACAATATCTCCCCAAGTACCATCGGTGAAGTCGGTCTGTATGGTTGCCACCGTGGGTTCAGGCTCCGTGGCTACTGCCTCTACCGCTTCCTCCCACGTGGTGGAAACACGCACCCCACTAACAAGGAAATTGGCTTTGCTTTTACCGGTCGCATAGAAGCAGAGATAACTGAACGAGTTCTTTGCCGTTTCTTTTGTGCTATCCACAGCCGCAGGCGTCTCAGGCTCTGCGGCTCCCAGTTTTGGGTCCACATACAGCGAAGCCGCTGCGTTGGCGAAGTCGTATTTCACCACCACCAGATGCACATCGCTGACAGCATATGTGCTCTTGCTCCATTGTACATCACCGCCTGAGCCACTGGCGCGGGTGATGCCCATGCGGAAGGGATCGCCTTTGTCTTCGCTATTTTTACCTACCCACACACGCAACGCTGCACTGGTGGTAGAACCGGACAAGCCAAACACGGCAGAGTTGGCTTGTGTTTGTTTGTCATCGGCTTGGTAGAGATAAGTCAAGTAAATCACACCGCTTGATTGTTTGGCGATTCCTTTGGTAGCTATATAAGTTTTACCTTCAGAATAGTTTTGTTGCACAGCCTTTCCCTTACCCGAAAGCGCGTACTCACCACCTGCGTTCTGATAGGTCAGCGCATCGGTCAGCGTTCGTCCTGTACCGGTAGTGAGTGTTCCGCTTTGCGTCCAACCGCTGCCTTCAGCAGGAAAACTGTCGTAACTGAATGTTTCGTTCACGATTATGGTAGCATTTGCCACTATGGTTGCTGCGCAGAGCGCGAGCGTTAGAAATTGTTTTTTCATAATATCTTTTGGTTTTGAGGATTTATCGAAGTTTTCGGAGTCAGCTGAGTGTTCTGAATCATCAGAGGACTCCAAATCAAATTGAAATATTGAGAAATAGTCTTCTATTCTACCTTTTGTCCCATGGGGGTATAGGTGCCGTGCGGAGTAATGATGAGCAGTTGTCCTTGGCAGATAATCAGTTTTGCCTGCAAAGAATTAACCGTAGTGTTTAGTCCTTCGCCGGTGTTCGGGTCATCGGGGTCAGGATCTCCCGATTCGGGCTCATCGGGAGCCGTGTATGCCAGCGCATCCTTCCATGTCTTCGCCACGCGGATACCACCAACAAACGCCATGGTCCTCATCTGTCGGAAAGCGATTGCCTGCAAATCGGCGCCACCATTAGCCGCGTTGTCCGTTGCCACTTGCAGCAGGTTGCCGTTTTCTGACTCCGTCTTGCTCAGGTCGGGATTCACATAAAGGGCAAACTCATCCGCATCTGAACTGCTGGAGGTGCTTCTATTGATATAACGAACAACCAGCAGCGCCGTAGAGTCTTTCGGTTGCGGCGCACTCCATACCACTTCGCCCTCTTTCTTCACGATACCATACCAAATCGTATCATGTTGAATCATAGCAGAAACAATACCCCGCAGTGTGGTATTCGCGCCGTCGCTTGCACCTTGCTTGATATAGCCAAAGAAGGACTTGCCGGAGGTAGAGGGATTGTAACGCATATTCACCATCATGGCTGTATAAACAGTGTCGCCCACGCCTAACTTGCTTGATGTGAAGGGCAACACCGTGGTACGGTTGCTGTCGCCACTAATCCCCTGTGCAATAGAATCCAGCGCGAGGACTTGACCTTGTGCGGAGCCTCCGTAAGTAGCATAGCAGAGCGTAGTGTCGCCAACGAGCGGGCTTGTACCACCTTGGTTGGCGGTTTGGGTGGAGAGCACCCATCCGCCTTGTCCTTCCAACGCGGTGCCTGCCTCGTAGCGGAAATACTCAGAGATATAGACATTGGGGTTCTTGGTAGTGAAGGAAAGAGAGATAGCGGGATTCTCCTTACCGTCTGCCACAAACGCCCCGGCGGGGATAGCGAGCGTATAGTCGGTCTCTTCTGCTAAATCTACATTGAAACATACGGTGGCACCATCTATCGTACTCTGCACCTCCTCATCGTTTAAGGTAGCTTTTCCGCTGCCGGCTGACACGGGTTTGTTGAACGTAACTTGCACAGTCTTCAGCGATGCCTCAACAAATGCATTCTGCGCAGGGTTAGTACTCTCCACATTCAGCCCGTCAGCCGCCATTCCTAAGGCTTCTTCCCATGTAGTGGCAATGCGCAAGCCGCCAATCTCTGCACCGGTGCCTCGTTGGCGAAGACCTATGCCGCGGACAATGATGTCGGTCTTGGACGTAACATCGGTCTCACTGACAAGACAAGCATTCGCCGCCTCAGAGGAAGTGGGGTTGGGATTGATAAAGAGTTTCACACTGTCGTTGCTTCCACCCGGGTGGTACTCATATTTGAACACAAGAAGCACGGGGGTATTCGGTTCCAAGTCTTCCGACCATTCGCTCGTAGGAGAGGAAGAGTTCTTGCTGATACCCATCTGCAGTTTTGTGCCGTTTTTCTTGAGGAATACGCGTCCGCGAACCGAAGAACTGGTTACAGAACCTTCCCAGACCAAGAAATCGCGTCCGCTGGTGTTGGCAGCCGAAAGAGGACTGACGATCATCGCTGCATACATATCGGTGGTGTCGCGTGCACCCAGCGTATCGGTATAATAGACAGAGATTCGCTGAGAATCGCTATTTGCCCCTACCGCAGCATCCAGCACCGCCACTTTTCCTTTGCCCGAAGCCACATAACCCGGGTAAGTCAACTGCTTGTCTGCCACTTGTGGCGACGTGCCTTTCGCATCATCTGACTTCATACTCACCATCCATTTACCCGGCTCTACGCCATCGGTGGTTTGCTCAAGGTCGCCTACAGGATAATTGAAGTTCTCCTCTAAAATGAGGTCTGCATGAACAAAACTTAGGCATACCAATAGCCCGAAGAATAATGAAAAAATCTTTCGCATAGTAATTAGATTTTTAGTTAGTATAATTTTATTCTTTATTCCTTGCTTTCAGATAGATGCTACGCCCTGTGGAGAGCCTGCACTCGACCATGTATATCCCTACGCCTAATCCACGCATATCGTAGTAGGCATTGCTCGTGGTTGCAACACACTTCCCTTCCATCGAGAGGATACGCATTTGGGAGACACTACCCGCTATCGGCTCCACACACAGCACACCATGGGTGATATGCACATAAGCATCTTCGGAGACTTGGTAGAACGAGGTGCCGGCACCGGCTATGGGATAGCGGTCGAACGTAACCGCTGCAAAGCCCTGCTCATTGCGCAACCACGGGTCAACATAGAGTGTATCCATGCCGCGAGTGGAACTATATACATAGTTGTCGGGACCGTAAGTGAGCGCGGTGGCGGTACTCGGGCTCGCTAAGCGGAGGATCACCTCGCAAGTATTCGAGGGATTCACCAAGCCTTCCGACACGGGTATCTGCTGCCCGTTCTCATCATAGAAA
>SFEK01000139.1 GCA_004557285.1 Bacteroidales bacterium
GAGAGAGCGGCTGTCTCATACTTGTATTTCTTGACAAGCATACCCGCCGCATCATAGAGCATGGCAACAACAGCCACATTCTCGGTCTGTGAGAATACCGACTTGATGGCTCCAAGCTGTACGATATCAAACGTGGCATCAGTCTGGTTGTCAGCATCAGCAACCACCTCGACAACCACCTCATTGAACGCATTGTTTTTGCTCATGGCAGTAATCTGCAGCACATCATTCTCGTTCACCTCTTCCAACAGCACAATCTTGGGATATTGCACGCTGAACTGTGTGACGGGTTTCTGCTGTGTCTTGTTATAGATGGTGTAAGCCACATTCTGATAATCGTCATAGCCTTCTTGCTTCACAGGTTGCTGTCCTGCCTCTACACGCTCTGTGTAGGTGAAGTTTGTCGTGATGGTGAAACCTGCAATCTGTTTCAGTTCAACCACACCCAGATTTACCTCTGTCAGAGCGAGCATACTGTCAGTAAGTTCTATGTTTTTGCTGACATGCTCTTGCTCGGCAAATGTCATTTTGGTTGGAACGGCAAATACGTTGAGTGCGTATGCGCCCTGGGCATCGGTCTTGGCCACCACGGCTTTGGTGTATTTGCCATTGATGGTCTGCGAGGCGGTGATGGTGGCCTTTGCTATAGGCTCCTGAGTCTGCAAGTCAACCACCCTACCCTGCAAGGTCATCTGTGGCAGGGCCTCCAGACGGCAGGTGATGTTGTTGTCGGATGCGTTGACCATATACACGCTGTCGGCAGGCAGCCTGTACTGCATGGCAAGACTTTGGGGCAGTGTGATGGAGTATCTCACGGGATAGCCCTCTACCTGTCCTTCGACTACATGGTTGTAAGACAGCAACTTGTCGTCGCCATCAAACCAGCGTATGCCCACCTGCGAGGTGACATCCGTGTCATCGGGTGTGAGCACATTGAGCTTGACATTCTGCAAAGTCAGCATGTTGCTGAATGTGAGACTGATGTCGGTCTCATCAATCTTGATGGAGTCGATTTCAGCCAGCACCACACCAGAGAGGTTTTTCAGGTATGCATTGTAGGTGGTGTTTTTCATCAGGTTGCTGAAGATATAGTTCAGGCGGTCTGTCACCACATACTTGTATTTCTGTCCGCTCTTGACATTGAGCAGTTCCAGGGCCATGTTCTTGTAGCGTCCATCCTTGCACTCATCGGGCAGGTTCAGTTCAAGACTGTGCACATTGCTTCTGATGGGCAGGATAATCATGTCTTTCCATCCCTCGGCAGCCTCATAGAGTTCAATAGAGCCTTCGGGCACATAAACGGTAAGACCTTGGGGCACTCCCTCAAAGACACTGTAGCCAATGGTGGGCGGCATCACCGAATAGACGGTGATTTCTGACAAGGAAGAACAATTATAGAAGGCATAATCGCCAATCTCGCTGATGGATGCGGGCAGCACAATCTGTGAGAGCGAATTGTTGCCATAGTAGCAATACCAAGGCACCCTGCTCACTCCAGTGGTGCGGCTCAGGTCAACCCCGGCACAGCTGCTGAATTCGTTGGCAATAGAGAAGTCATTGTCGTTCAACTTGCCGGCCACGATGATATTAGCCACTTCTGAAGGATTGTGATTGCCAATGGCTTCATAGATGGCACTTGCCAGATTGCCGGGGGTAAAGTCGTCCACGATGACCTGTCCGGTAAAACTGTCCCACGCATTCTTGCCAGGGTTTGAAGGGTTGCCCGGTGCATATTCGAACACACCATAGAGGGTGGTGTTGGCCGCCGGCATGGTGTAGTAGAAATACTGTGCCGTTGACACCGTGTTGCCCTGCTCGTCTTCCCAGCGCAGGAATTTGAAATCGCTGTTGGGTGTATAGGCGCAGAGATAAGTTTCCGTATCCTGCTGCACCTTGACCGGCTGGTAGGGACTGAATGAACCCGTGCCCTCAGGCTTGGCTTTCAACGTGAGCGTATAGCTCATGACGGGCACATCGGGATTGCTCGGGTTCTGGGGATTGTAGCTATATACCGCCGTTACCTGTGCGTTGCGTGCAGGCATGGTATAGTAGCAATCTGTGTTCGTTGAGAGGACATTCCCCTCGTCGTCAATCCAATAACGGAAGGTCAAATCGCTGTAATTGTAAGCGTACAGATAGACGTTGTCTCCCTCCCGGTATTCTCCGCCGCTGGTATTCACGCCACCCATGCCGACAGGCGATGTCGCTACCGTGAGTCGGTAGAGTCCTTCCTGTCCGGAGCCGGGCACCGTGGGGTTAGGCGGGTTCGACGGGTTGTAGCCGTCTGTCTGCGCCAAGGCAGACAGATGGCACAACACCATCAATAGATATATAAATAAACTCTTTCTCATAGTGGTGATTTTTTAGATCCACACAATATCTATACTTCTATAGATATGTTATTTCACACGTTTCGAGCCTTTCTTCACCACTACACCCTTATAGGTGTCGGCGTCGATTCGCTGTCCGTTGAGATTGTATGCAGGAGCGTTGTCCTCCTCGCCGAGAGCCTCTACGCCCTCAATGGCTGTTGTTCCGCCCTGCTGCATGTTCAGGTGGATGAAGAAGCGACCCATGACATCACCGGCCTTGTCGATGCTGAAGGTATAGCCCTTTTCAGCGGTGATTTCTACCATGGTACCGTTCAGGCGGTCTTCGATGACGATGCTTCCTGCCACGTCTTCTCTCAGTTTCAAGGTAAACATACCCTCAGCGCCCACATGCAGGCCCAGTTCGACAACAGCATCTCCGAGAGGACGCTCGTTGATGGCATAGCGCACATTGCCGGCTACAGTGAAGAGCTGTGACACAGCTGCGTCGATGGCGTCAAACTTGCTGGCATCAACATTCATGTCATAGCCCATAGTGGCGTTTTCGTTGATGACAACACGAGTACGGTCGGCTGTCTCGTCGCCTTGGAGCACGATGTTGATGACCTGACGGTTTTCAGCCAACGGAGCCTTGGCCCTTGGCATCTGTTCCATGTCGCTGTTCTGCAGCTGGCGCACATGGTTGTGTGTCTGGCGTCCTTCCTTGGCAAAGGTGATGTTCTCCTGGTCAACAGGACGCTGCACGAAGAAGGCCTCACCGGGTGAGAGGATAAAGTCGTCATCCACAGGACTTACGGCCATGTAGTTGTTGTAGCGAGAGTTCCAGATGGTGAGCGGTGCTGTGAAGTCGAGGAATCGGCTGTCATAGAATGTGGGATAGGGGTTGCCCACCAAGTTCCATGAGCGGTTGTGGTCGAACTCAGCGATATGCTCGTCCAGTTCCACGGTGCGGTCGTCGGCAATGAAGAGGGCCTGGCGGTTGACACTCTCCTTGACGGGAGTCACGGTGAACATCACTGGATAAGAATTGTTGCTGTAGCAATGCATGATATAACCCTTGCCGGCCTTGAGCACGTCATCCTTCTTGAGGTCAACCCATGTAGAGTCGAGCATGTTGTTGGCGCGGTTTTCGCCGGAATATTCGCGCACCACCCATTGTGTCAGGCTGTCAGCAGGCACGATGTCACTCATTCTGACGTCAAACGGGAAGCTGATGAACTGCCAGCGGCTGTTCTGGTTCATCAGGTTGATGGTGACATTCTCGGCACGCATCTCTCCGTTCACCATCAGGCAGGTGGGGTTGTATTGAGTGTAGTTATAATAGTTCGAGCCGTTGACAATTCTGTTGTATTGGTTGTAGTCGAGATAATACTTGGCATAAGGCGACAAATACATGCTGAAGTTGTTCACAGGCAGCTTGCTGCGGCTGTTGATTGTCAGGTTGCCGTGCTCGTAGTTGTTATAGCCAAATCCATCGGTATAACCACGGTCGGTCCACAGCAGGTCAATGTTGGGACGATAGTCGGCATCCAAGGTGTCGCGGAGGGCAAACACGAAGTCTTTGTTGATGACCACGTTCTGTGGCATGAAGTCGGTCACCTCAACGGTATAGAACTGGTTCCATCCGTCGGCCACCTGATATTCTGTCAAGCTCCATGACGGCACCATGAGCTTCACGTCGTTCATCTCTACACCGGAGAGAGGACACGAATTGCCGGTTGACGGGGGCACCACTGCGTTGGTGACGATGGTCTTCAGGTTGCCACATCCATAGAAAGGTGCATTCGCGCACGTGCGGAGCGAACTGGGCAGGGTGACGCTGCTGAGACTGTCATTATAGGCAAAGGCATAACCTTCCAATGTCTGCAGACCTTCGTTGAGCTTCACCTCTTTCAACGCCCTACATTCAGAGAAGGCACTGTTGCCGATGGTGACAAGGGCATCAGGACTGGTGAATTTCTCCAGCTTCTTGTTGTTGGCAAAGGCTGAACTCTGGATGTCCGTCAACGTAGAAGGCAGAGTCAGTTCGGTGAGGTTACAATTGCTGAAACAGCTATTTGGTATCGTGGTCAAGCCCTCATTGAAACGAACACTCTGCAGATTTGTACAGGATTCAAATGTATAGCCATCCATAGAGGTCAAGGAGGCGGGCAACTCTATCGACTGCAATGACTTGCAATTTCTGAAGGCTCGATAATAGATGCTCTTCAGCGTCTGTGGCAACTCGATAGACGAAATACCTGTTTCCTGGAAAGCATAAGACTCTATGGTTTCGAGATTTGAAGGCAGCACCACGTTGCTGATGGCCCACTTGCCGTTGAACTGCGAGCTGGGGATTGTGGTGTTGATTACTCCTGACATGTCGATGTCGATGAGGTTGCTCATGGACTTGATGGTTTCCCAGTCGTCATTGTTCAGTGCGCCGGAAACAACCAGCTTGTTGATTTCCTGCAGATAGCCAGCCTCGTCAACAGCCAGACGACCCAATTCGCCTGCATCAGCCACATTTACATTGATTTCTACCGGTGTTTCGGGAATAATCATATAATTGCCCCAAGGTGATGAAATTCGGTAGTCGTGGAACACGCCGTCGGGAATATGAACGACAAGACGGCCGGATGAATTGGAAAATGCATAATCGCTGCAAGCCAGCGGGGTTTCACTATGCAGATAAATGTCTCTCAGCGAAGAAGCGCGATAGAAAGCATTGTCGTCAATGTATTCCACAGAAGCAGGAATATCCATAGAGGTCAAAGCCTGGAAATAATAAAAAGCACTGTTGCCAATATATCGCAACGATTTGGGCAGTGTTA
>SFEK01000140.1 GCA_004557285.1 Bacteroidales bacterium
AAATCTGCTTCACCTTGTTGAGAATAGCGTCGATATCGGTTTTCGGTTGCAGGTCGATGCGGTTTTTGGCAATGTAGTAGTCGGGATACGATGCCCGTAGTGTGCTCACCTTGCATCCCTTTTGTGCCAGGAGCGACAGGAACAGGGCTATGCCCACCAGTGCATCCCTGCCGTAATGGCTTTCTGGGTAGATGACTCCTCCGTTGCCCTCGCCGCCGATGACAGCGTTCACCGCCTTCATCTGTGTGGTGACATTCACCTCGCCCACAGCGGCTGCTGTGTATGTTCCGCCATGTTTCTGGGTCACATCTCTCAGAGCTCTGGTACTGCTCAGGTTGCTCACCGTGTTGCCCGGAGTGCGAGACAATACATAGTCGGCAACAGATACCAGCGTGTATTCCTCGCCAAACATCTTTCCGTTCTCGCAGATAAAGGCCAGACGGTCAACATCTGGGTCAACTACAATGCCCAAATCAAATTCGCCGGTAGCCATCTTGTCCATGATGCCCCCAAGATTTTTCTCCAAAGGCTCAGGGTTGTGGGCAAAGTCGCCATTGGCCGTGCCGTTGAGCACTTCATATTCTACGCCCAACCTGTCGAGCAGTTGTGGCAGTATGATGCCGCCCACACTGTTGATGGTGTCAAGGCAAACCTTGAAATGTGCCTTTCTGATGGCTTGGGCATCCACCAGCTTCAATGCCAGCACGCTGTCGATGTGGCGGCTGTTGAAACCGTCGTCGTTGGTATAATGTCCCAGATGGTCCACATCGGCATATTCAAAATCTTCCTGTTCGGCAATGTCGAGCACCATGCTTCCCTCTTGCTGGTTCAAGAATTCCCCCTCGTGGTTAAGCAGTTTCAAGGCGTTCCACTGTCTGGGATTATGACTGGCGGTGATGATGATGCCGCCATCCGCACCAGCCATCTGCACGGCAAGTTCTGTGGTGGGAGTGGTGGCCAGACCTATGTCTATCACGTCGTAGCCATAGCCCATCAGGGTGCCGCACACCACATTCTTCACCATCTCTCCTGAGATGCGGGCGTCGCGGCCCACCACAATTTTGTTGGATGTCGTTTTGCCGTTACGTCGGATGAATGTGGCATAGGCCGTAACAAATTTGACGATGTCAAGAGGATTTAGCGTGTCGCCGGTCTGTCCGCCGATCGTACCTCTTATACCTGAAATAGACTTGATGAGTGTCATAGTGTTATCTTCCCCGTTGGTATGTGATGATATAATAACAAGGATAAA
The DNA here is from genome assembly GCA_004557285.1 of Bacteroidales bacterium. GTDB lineage: Bacteria > Bacteroidota > Bacteroidia > Bacteroidales > Bacteroidaceae > Prevotella. The sequence goes on from SFEK01000140.1 coordinate 1,253, forward strand.
CGCCCGAAGAGGCATACTGGTGTCCTTGTGTATGTGGTACAATAAGTTTTACTTTGGCAATCTCGTCTTCAGGTCCCGACCATCTGCCCAGTTTGATGTAGGTGAAAGGCACCAACCATCCAGAGGGAACAGAGGTGCTGCCATAGAAGGTGGCCATTACGCTTTCGTTCTCGATGAACGAGGCACTGAACGATCCGCTGATGTTGGTAACAGACATCTTATCGACCACCGATGAGAAATTCAGTATATCGTTGGTCAACTGCAGGGAGTCGGTAAGGATATTGCGCTCAGTGAAACGGCAGAGCACGGTAGTGGTTTCGCCGTCTTTGATTTTCTCTCCCGACCCTTCTCTTACAATCTGCATATATACACTTGAGCCTTGCAGCAGAACGAACTCGTTTTTGCTAACATCAGTCTTGTAGCCTTGTTCTTTGAACTGTGCCTCGCTGATGACGGTAATTGATGAGTCTTTGATAAAGCGGCTGATGGCAGCGCGCTCCTTGTCCTTTTGCTCTGCGTATGTCTCGGCATCGTCACAGCTCACGGCTGTTGCCATGGAAACAAGAGCGATGATTGCCCAAAAGATTTTCTTCATGATGCAATGATGTTTTGTTGTTTTGAAAAATTGTATTTGATGAAAAGTCCAGATACCACATGTCACCGTTGTGCGCAGAAACGCTCGATGGCATCCCTTACATATTCCTCGGCTTGTCCGATGGGACCTGTATAGCGTCCGCCTGAAGCGTTGAGATGTCCTCCACCGTTGAAGAACTGCTCGGCCATGAGGTTGCAGGGAAAGTCATCTACCGACCTCAGACTTACCCAGGCCAGGTTGTCGTGTTCGGTGTCCTCGCGTATGGAGATGCTCAATTTCATGCCCTTGATTTGCAGCGGCATGTTTACCAATCCTTCAGCATCGCCCTTGATATAGTGGAAGCGTTTCAAGTCTTCACGTTTCAGTATAAAGTAAGAGGCATGCTGTTCAGGCATGGTGACGAGCTTCTCGTACAGCACGTTGCCCATGAGTCTCATGCGCTGTTCGCTGTAGTTGTTGTAAACGTTGCGGTAAATCTTGTCTTTGTTGACATTCTTGCAGAGCAGTTGGCTGATGATGAAGAATATCTCAGGGCGTGTTGAATTATAGGTAAACCCGCCTGTGTCGGTCATCATGCCGCAGTAGATAGGCACTGCGCATTTCTTGCCCATGCGTTCAAATCCCCCCAATTGCCAGATAACCCTGAACACCAGTTCGCAGGTGCTGCTTGCCTCCGGGTGCGACACACAAAGTACAGTCTCCATGTCGGGGTTGAGGTGATGGTCGATCATCACCTTCTGTGCTTTGGCCGCTGTGAGGATGTCAGCCATGCTGTCGGTTCTTGATGCTGTGTTGAAGTCGAGACAGAAGATGAGCTGTGCCTCATTGATCAATCCCTCAATCAGCGATTTGTATTTGTCGTATCTCATCAGCCGTTCAGAACCGGGCAACCATTGCAGGAAATCTGGAAAGGCATCGGGAACTACAGTGACAGGTGCTTTGCCACATTCGCGTAGATAGTCGGCCCATCCCAGCATCGAGCCTAAGGCATCGCCGTCGGGATTGCGGTGGCATACGATGACAATCTTGTCGGATTGTTCAATCAGCTGGCGCATCTTCTCTGCTTCTGCAGCGGAAAGAATGTCGATGTTCATCAGTGTCAAAACAATTTTTCGGGATATGTTCCATCTTTAATCAGCGAAGCGATTTTCTCCACCACGCCAGGGCGGTCGGCGGCATAGGTCACACCAAACCACTTGCTTGTGGTGTCGAGCACCTTGACAGTGGCAGTGCCGTCGTTGATGAGCTTGTTGACCATCAATGGAATGAAGAATTCAGATTTCAGGTTGGCCATGGTGGCAGGATCGGCCAGAAACTCTTTGAAATAGTTTTCGCTGTATTCAAAATAGTCGGGTGTGAAGCCCCACATGTTCATCGACACGGGTGTGTTGTCTTCGATGGCCACCCACTGGCCTTGCTCGTCCTTGTAGCTCACCTTGCCGTCGATTCTCATGATTTCGGTACGTTCTACCACCGTGGTGAGGTGCTCGTTTGCGTCCTTTGAACATATGCCTCTTGCCACGGTGCCGTTGTCTGACAAGGTGTTTCCCACACGGAAACCCACCATGGCATATTGGTTTTTGCAGCCGTCGGGCAGTTGGGCCAGGAATTTGCCGATGACCATAAAGGCATCACGGTTGTAGAAGTCGTCGCAGTTGATGACGCAGAATGGCTCTTTCACCACCTCCTTGGCCATCAGCACGGCATGATTGGTGCCCCATGGCTTCACGCGGTCAGCAGGGCATGTAAATCCCTCGGGCAGTGCATCGAGCCCCTGGAAACACAATTCCACAGGCACATGACCTTCGTATTTGCTCAAAATCTTTTCACGGAAATCCTGCTCAAAATCTTTTCTGATGATAAACACGATTTTTCCAAAACCGGCCTTGATGGCATCGAAGATGGAATAATCCATGATGGTTTCACCATTGGGGCCTAATCCGTCGAGCTGTTTCAAACCACCGTAGCGGCTTCCCATACCAGCTGCTAATAATACTAATGTAGGTTTCATAATCTTTGTTTTTTTGCACAGATTAAAAGTTGAGTGTATGTCATCCATCCCTTGAAAAAGGAGAAGAACAACAAAGTCGTCTTAATTCATGCAAAGATAGTGCTTTTTCTTGAAATATGGCACGTTTATGGCAGATTTGTTGCAAATAGTGAGGGTAGAAGTGTAATATTCCCACATATTTTTGTAACTTTGCACCTGTCAAATACCACATAAGCCTATATATCATGTATTACGTGAAGAAAAGAATGGAGATAGCAGGCTGCCATCAGCTGGATTTGCCCTATGAGAGCAAGTGCCGCAACATGCACGGCCATAACTGGGTGGTCACCGTCTATTGCAAGTCGAAGACGCTCAATGCCTGTGGCATGGTAGTGGATTTCAAGCATATCAAGGACAAGATTCACGGTTATCTTGACCATGGCAATTTCAACGAACTGCTGCCCTTCAATCCCACAGCCGAAAATCTGGCCTTTTGGATCTGCAGTCAGATAGCCGAGTGTTATCGTGTGGATGTGGAAGAGAGCAGCGGCAATTCTGCCACCTATATCGACGATGAGAGCGAAACGTTATGCTAATCAATGAGATATTCTACTCACTGCAGGGTGAAGGACGTTATACCGGTACACCAGCAGTGTTTGTGCGCTTTTCAGGATGCAATATGCAATGTGCTTTTTGTGATACACAGCATGAGCGGCACAGCGTCATGACTGAAGAAGACATCGTGAGCGAGGTATGCACCTATCCTGCCCACCACGTGGTGCTGACCGGTGGTGAGCCCCTTTTGCAACTCACCTCCACGTTGGTGGATTTGCTGCATCGCCATGGCATGACCGTGCAGATAGAAACCAATGGCACCTTGCCGCTGCCCGAGGGGTGCATGGTGGATTGGGTGACCTGCTCGCCCAAGTGTACCCGTGTGAAGCTTCAGCACATCGACGAACTCAAGGTAGTGTTCCTGCACGAGCATGATGACCCCTCTGTATATGCCCATCTGCCTGCCAGCGTTTTCAGTCTTCAGCCCTGCGACACCGGTGACGCTGAAAAAAACAACGTGATCCTGCGTGCCGCAATCGCTTATTGTCTGCAACACCCCCAGTGGCATTTGTCGTTGCAGACCCACAAATTGATCAATATCCAATAGTAAAACTCCCTTTTGAGTGGTGTTTTTTTTGTGTAAATAAAGCAAAAACTGTTCAATCGTTCAAAAACTTAGGCTTTTTTACCCATTATTCAAGGTTTATTTGCATCTATAATCAATTTTTGTTGTATATTTGCATAT